>CALAEG010000482.1 GCA_937890965.1 uncultured Caulobacteraceae bacterium
ATACGATGATCCGGCCGAAACGAAAAGGGAACAACGATGGGACTGACGATCGGTCTCATGTGTGTTAAAAGACACATGAATGGATGGGAGGCCGAAGATGGCCCGACGCTTCTATCCGGCCGTGCTCGAACGTGGCGAAGGCCATGTCTTCGGGGTCTGGTTCCCCGACTTTCCAGGCGTGGTCACCGGCGCGCGCTCCCAGGAAGACGCCATGGCCAAGGCCGGTGAGGCGCTGGCCGAGGGCGCGGAGGAGCTTGCCTTCGAAGGGAAAGCCCTGCCGGAGCCGACCGCCTTGGACGAGATCGAGCTGCCCAAGGGCTGCGACTTCGTCGCCTTCTTCGCCGTGGGCGTCGAACCGATGGACCAGTCCGAGCGGGTAAATGTCTATCTGCCCAAGAGCCTGATCGCCCGCGTCGACCGCCGCGCCGCCGAATTCGGCATGAGCCGATCAAGCTTCTTCGGCTGGGCGGTGACCACGGCCCTGAGCCTGCGCAGCGAGGTCGCCGACGCCCTGCCCTATCTGCGCAAAGGGGAGAAGTGAGCCCGTTTCTTCCCGTCATCCCCCGCTGGAGCGGCGAAGCCGCGGAATGCGGGGGACCCATGAACACCTGATCAAAGACGGTGATCATGGGTGGCCCGAACAAGTCGGGCCATGACGTAAAAGGTTACAGCCAGGGCGCCAGGGGCTCCGCGGCCAGCATCTGGTCGTAGGTGGGGCGGGGGCGGACGACGGCGAACTGGTCGCCGTGGACCAGCACCTCGGGAACCAGGGGCCGGCTATTGTATTCGCTGGCCATCACCGCGCCGTAGGCTCCGGCGGACATGAAGGCGACCAGATCGCCGGCGGCCAGGGGCGGCAGGGAGCGGTCGCGGGCGAAGGTGTCGCCTGTCTCACAGACCGGACCGACCACATCATAGGGCTCCAATGCGGCGTCCGCCGCCGGCGCGCGCACCGGGCGGATGTCGTGGAAGGCCTCGTACATGGCCGGTCGGATCAGGTCGTTCATGGCCGCGTCCAGCACCAGGAAGCGGCGACCATCCGGCCGGATGTTCACATGGGTGACGCGCGACAGCAGCACGCCGGCATTGGCGGCGATCACCCGGCCGGGCTCGAAGGACAGGCTGATGTCCAGGCCGTCCAACACCCGCGCCAGCACGGCCGCGTAGCGGTCGGGGCCGGGCGGCTCCGGCTGGTTGAAATAGGGCACGCCAAGGCCGCCGCCCAGGTCGAGCCGCTCGACGATGAGGCCCTCGCCGCGCAGGCGTTCGACCAGGCCGCGCATCTTGACCGCCTCCTCCTCGATCGAGGCGAGGTCGCCGATCTGGCTGCCGATATGACAGGCGACGCCGGCGACGCGCAGATGGGCGTTGTTCGAGGCCCTGGCATAGACCCGCTCGGCCTCGACCATGGCGATGCCGAACTTGGAACTGGCCTTGCCGGTGGAGATCTTGTCGTTGGCGCCGGCGCTGACGTCTGGATTGATCCGCAGCGCCACCGTGGCGCGGGTCCCCAACCGCTCGGCTGTGCGGGCGACCAGATCGAGCTCGGGTTCGGACTCGATGTTGATCTCGCTGACGCCGCTCTTCAGCGCGAATTCGATCTCATGCTCCAGCTTGCCGACGCCGGAAAAGATGATCCGCTCGGGGGCGATGCCGGCGGCGATGGCGCGCCTGATCTCGCCTTCCGACACCGTGTCGGCGCCCGCGCCCAGGTCGCCAAGCACCTTCAGCACCGAGAGGTTCGAGTTGGCCTTGACCGCATAGGCGATGAGCGGCTCAGGCCGGCCAAGCCCGCGCACGGCGTCGCGGAACACCGTGAAATGCCGTTCAAGGGTCGCGGTCGAATAGACATAGACAGGGGTGCCGACCGCCTCGGCGATCCGAACCAGCGGAACCGCCTCGCAGGCGAGTTCGCCGTCCCGCAGCTCGAAGTGATTCATTGATCGGCCGAAGGCTGCCCCGGGCTCGGCAAGGCTGTGGGCGGGCCGGCCGGGTCGGTGCGGCCGGGGATCGGCGGCGCAAACGGCGCCTCGTGCAGCGGCAGGGCGTTGGGGTCGGGCGTATTGCCGTTCTGTTCGGCCTCTGGCGTCCTGGCCGCCTGGGCGCGGGCGCGGGCGGCGTCCTGGGCGCGTTGCTGCGCCTCATAGTCGGCCTTGGCCTGTGCGCCGAACATCGGGGCGGGCTGTTCCAGGTCGCCCAGCTTGCCGCAACCCGAAAGGGCGAGGCTGGCCAGGAGGGCGGCGGCGATGGCGGGGCGGGCGATCATCTTAGGTGGTCCTTCCAACGTTGAATCTGCGCCCTGACTTGCGAGGGCGCGGTTCCGCCATAGCTGATGCGGCTTTCCACGGAGGCCCGTGGGCTCAACACCTCATAAACGCCTGGGGTGATGCGCGGTTCGATGGCCTGCAGTTCGGCCAGGTCCAAGGCCGCCAGATCGCTCAGGCCCAGCGCCTCCGCCCGCTTCACCGCGCGGCCGGTAATATGGTGCGCCTGGCGAAATGGCAGGTCCAGCTTGCGCACCAGCCAGTCGGCCAGATCGGTTGCGGTTGCGAAGGCCCCGCCCGCCGCGGCCGCCATGGCCTCGGTATCGGCGGTGAGGTCGGCGGCCATGCCGGTCATCGCCGCCAGCGCCAGTTCCAGGGCGTCGAAGGCCTCGAACAGGGGCTCTTTGTCTTCCTGCATGTCCTTGCCGTAGGTCAGCGGCAGGCCCTTCATCACCATGCTGAGCGCGGTCAGCGAGCCCAGGATGCGGCCGGACTTGGCGCGCACCAGTTCGGCGGCGTCGGGATTGCGCTTCTGCGGCATGATCGACGAGCCGGTGGAGAAGGCGTCCGACAGGCGGATGAAGCCGAACTGCGGCGTCGACCAGATGACCATCTCCTCGGCCAGCCGCGACAGGTTGATGGCGCAGATCGAGGCCGCCGACAACGCTTCGAGCGCAAAGTCGCGGCTGGCGACCGCGTCCATGGAGTTGGCCGCCGGCGCGTCGAACCCCAGGGCCTTGGCGGTCTGGTACGGATCGATCGGGATCGACGAGCCGGCCAGGGCCGCGGCGCCCAGCGGCGAAACATTCATCCGCCTGCGCGCATCGGCGAAACGGCCAGCGTCGCGGCCGAACATCTCGACATAGGCCATCAGGTGGTGGCCGAAGGTCACCGGCTGGGCCGGTTGCAGATGGGTGAAGCCCGGCATCAGGCTGGCCGCATGGGTCTCGGCCTGGGCCAGCAGGGCGCGCTGCAGGCCCTGCAGGGCCTCGACAGAGCGGTCGCAGGCGCCGCGCACCCAGAGGCGCACGTCCAGCGCCACCTGGTCGTTGCGCGAGCGCGCTGTGTGCAGCCGCCCGGCCGGCTCACCGATCAGCTCCTTCAGCCGCTGCTCGACATTCATATGGATGTCTTCGAACTCGTCGCGGAACGGGAAGCTGCCGGCCGCCAGTTCCGCCTCGACCAGGCCAAGGCCGCGCTGGATCGCCGCCTCGTCGGCCGCGGTGATCACCCCGGTCGCCGCCAGCATGGCGGCGTGGGCGCGCGAGCCGGCCAGATCCTCGGCCGCCAGGCGCCGGTCGAAGCCGATCGAGACGTTGATCGCCTGCATCAGGGCGTCCGGCTTGACGGAGAACCGCCCGCCCCACAAGGAGTGGCCTTGATCCGGCTCCCTGGGAGCGGTTTTCGGAGCCTTGGACATGACGGAGTTCCGCGAGGGCGAGGCGAAGGACAGGTCCAGACGCAGGCCCTTGACCTATGCGCTCTGGGGCGCGGCCGCGATCGGCCTCGCCGTGATCCTATATGTCATCGCAGCGCTTCTCATCAAACACGGCGGGCCTACCGATCTGAATTCCCTTGCCGCCGGCGCCATGAAGGACCTGAAGGCCACCGCCGCGGGCTCGCCACCGCCGAAAGAGCCGATCCTGGGTCCGAACGGACAATCGACCGACCTGACCCAGCTCAAGGCCCCGGTGGTGGTGGTCAACCTCTGGGCGACCTGGTGCGCGCCCTGCGTCACCGAGATGCCGACCCTGGCCAAGCTGCAGGCGGCCTTTCCCGGCAAGATCCTGGTCATCCCGGTCAGCATGGACACGGCCAAGGACAGCGACAAGGCGCGCGCCTTCATCGCCCAGTACCCGCCCCTGCCCTTCTACCAGGACCCCAAGGCCGCCATGGTCTTCACCGTGACCCCGCCGGCCGAGGGCCTCCCGACCACCATCCTCTATGGCCACGGCGGCCGCGAGCGGGCGCGGGTGTCGGGCGCCGCGGACTGGAGCGGGGCCGACGCCCACGCGGTCATCCAAGCTCTGCTGGCGGAGAAGTGAAAGGGCGCCGGGTTGACGCCTGAGGCGCCTGGGGGCACTAAATTGGCTACAATCCGATCTAAGTCCTGTGTCCGGACGACCCGTTCTACCGAACTCGCCGACCCAGATTTGCGATTGTCATGGGAAGACCGCCTAGGCGGCGCCCGCAACTGGAAACGGCTCTTCGAGGAACAATCTATGCCCAACGGCACGGTCAAGTGGTTCAACACCACCAAAGGCTATGGCTTCATCCAGCCTGAAGACGGCGGCAAGGACGTGTTCGTCCACATCTCCGCCGTGGAACGCGCTGGCCTGAATGGCCTGAACGAAGGTCAGGCGGTCAGCTATGACTTGACGGACGAACGCGGCAAGACCGCGGCGGTGAATCTGAAGGCGGGCTGAGGCTTCGGGGCGAGCGCCCCTTCTCCCCTTGCGGGAGAAGGTGTTAGCGAAGCTGACGGATGAGGGGTCGCGCGGCGATTTCCGGTAGCGTCGGCACTTTCCGGAAAGGGCTATCAACCCCTCATCCGACCCCTTCGGGGCCACCTTCTCCCGCAAGGGGAGAAGGGCGCGCTTAGCCAAACCCCAACTCGGCGCGCAGCCTTGCGGGAACCATCCCCTTCGCCCTCAGCGCGCGCAGGGTCTCGGCCTGGTCGCGCTTGGCGTAGCGCTTGCCGTCGGGGCCGAGCAGGATCGGGTGGTGGCGATAGGCGGGCGCCGGCAGGTCCAGCAGGGTCTGCAACAGCCGCTGCACAGCAACCGCGTCGAACAGATCGGCGCCGCGCACGACCAGATTGACCCCTTGCAGGGCGTCATCGACCACCACCGCCAGATGATAGGCGACGCCAAGGCCCTTGCGGGCCAGGATCACGTCGCCGGCGGCCTCCGGCGCGGCGCTCAGTCGCCCATGCTCCCCGTTCGGGCCGGCGCCTTCCTCGACAAATTCGATCTGATCGAACCCAGTCCCCAGCCGCGCCTTCGCCGCACCGATCGACAGCCGCCAAGCGAAGGGGTCGCCGGCCGCAAGGCGCCGCGCCTCCTCAGGCGCCGGCAGGGCTGAGCCGACATAGGCTGGGACCGGCCCGTGCGGCGCGCGGGCGCTGTCGTCCATAAGCTCCGCGCGGGTCTTGAAGCAGCGATAGACCAGACCCTCGGCGCGCAAGCGCTCCAGCGCCGCCTGGTAGTCGTCCATATGGTCGGATTGGCGGCGAACCGGCGTCTCCCAGCGCAAGCCGAGCCAGGCCAGGTCTTCGGAAATGGCCGCCTCGAATTCGGGGCGACAGCGGGCGGTGTCGATGTCTTCGATGCGCAGGATGAAGCGGCTGTCTCGCGCCGCTTTCGCCGCCGTCAGCGCCGAATAGGCGTGACCGCGATGCAGGTAGCCGCTGGGCGAAGGCGCGAAGCGGGTGGTGATCATGCCGGCTTTCGGCTCAGTGATGACGCGCCTTGGCGAACATGATGTGGCTGAGCACGCCGCGCAGGAACTCCTTTTCACCGCCGAGTTCAGCCTTCAGGGTCTGGAACTCGGCGAAGCCGCTCATCTCGGCCAGACCATGCACGGCACACCAGGCGGCGATGGCGGCCAGATGGGCGTCGACCTCGCTGATCCCGCCGCCGGCGGCCTCGCGGATGGCGTCCTTGACCATGGCGAAACCGCTTTTGTCGTGCTCCTCGCTCTCGGGCATGGCGTCGACCCGCCGCGCGCAGTCGTACATCACCCGATAGGTGGCCGGGTGCTCCTGGGCGAACTCGACATAGGCCAGGCCGATGTCCGAGAGCCGGTCGCCGAGGTCCGAGCGCGCCGTCGCGGCGGCGGCCAGCGCGACATTGAGCTTGGTGAAGCCCATCTTGCCGACGGCCAGCATCAGCTCGTCCTTGTCCTTGAAGTGGTGATAGGGCGCGGCGGGGCTGACCCCGGCCTCGCGCGCCACGGCGCGAAGCGAGAGCCCGCCCGGCCCGACGCGCTCAAGCACCGTCTCGGCGGCGTCCAGCAGGGCGCGACGCAGATCGCCATGGTGATAGGGCTTGGCATCCGCAAGTGCGATTTCGGTCGTCGTCATCGTTTCCACCCTTATTTTTCTAACACCGTATGCCGTAATTCTAACGCTGTAAAGATTATCTTGACACCGTTCAAATCAGTGCTATTTAAGCACCGTTCAGATCGAAACGCGGTTATCCGAAAGGACCCCGGGGATCGAAACGGACCGCCCCGAGGCGCCAGCCAAGGGACGCATCAGAACCAAACCTACCAAGGATAACGATCATGTCTCTCTCCCTCTTCCAACGCGCGGTCGACGCCACCGGCGGCCTCTTCATGCTGGCCATCGGCCTTGTGACCGGCGGGGCGCTCGCCTTCGTCGGCGCTTAAGACCACCTTGAACCCGTGAAGGGTCCATGGATTTGAGGGGAGCGCTCCACTCCCCGCTCCCCTCAAACGTCCAACTCGTGATTTCGACGAATTTTTAGCCTTCCTGCGGTCGATTTTGACCGGATCCAGCCCGACCCTGTTGTCGCCCGGCTACGCTTCCAGCAAATCGCCAGTCAAACCAGCGGCCCGACATAGAGCTGTCGCGAAATTAGCCCTATGGTCGCGCCGCATCGGGCCTTAAGGGTCTGAGTGATTCCATTTCGGCCTTGAAGGAGCTTCGCCTTCAGTCTTTTTGAGCGCCTGATTTTCCGCACCGAGCCAACCTCAACGGGGGCCCGCCATGCAGGTGCTTAAACGGCCGCCCTCGGGTTGGCCGGCTCTGGTGCTGAACGCCGACTACCGCCCGCTCTCCTACTATCCGCTGTCGCTGTGGCCCTGGCAGGAGGTGATCAAGGCTGTCTTCCTCAACCGGGTCGACGTGGTCTCCACCTACGACCAGATGGTGCACTCGCCCTCGTTCGAGATGCGCCTGCCCAGCGTGGTGTCGCTGAAACAGTACATCGTCCAGGATCGGCCGCCGGCCTTCACCCGGTTCAACCTCTTCCTGCGCGACGCCTTTACCTGCCAGTATTGCAGTTCGGGCGACGACCTGACCTTCGACCATCTGATCCCCCGCTCGCGAGGCGGGCGGACCACCTGGGAGAACATCGTCACGGCCTGCGCCCGCTGCAACCTGGCCAAGGGCGGCCGCACGCCCAACGAAGCCCACATGCACCCGCGCCGCGCCCCGCACCGCCCGAACATGTTCGAGCTGCAGGACCACGGACGCCGCTTCCCGCCCAACCACCTGCACGAAAGCTGGCTGG
>CALAEG010000483.1 GCA_937890965.1 uncultured Caulobacteraceae bacterium
CCAACCCCTCATCCGACCCCTTCGGGGCCACCTTCCCCCGCAAGGGGAGAAGGAGTTCCGTAGGTTGGCCCAGCCGGTTCCCCATCTAGAGCGTCCGCTTGTCGGGGCGGCGGCTGCGGGCGATCCAGTTCATCGCGTCGGCCTTGGAGCGGAAGCCGCGTTTCAGCGTCCGGCCGTTCTCGTCGAAGATGAACCAGTCGCCGGACGCGGTGAAGCTGACGCTCATTGGTACTTCCCGAGCACCTGGTCGGCGCGGGGATCGAGGGCGGCGGGCTTGGCCGTCTTCACCGGCCAGCGGTTCTGCGCTTGCGGAAACCGCGGCTTGGGCAGCAGGACGACGCCCATGGCCTTGGGCTTGAGGCCGGCCATCAGTATTTGCCCAACCGCTTGGCGTCGATGTGCTGGGTGGCGCGATCGCGGCCGGTCGAGGTCAGGTCCGGCTTCGGCTTCGACGGCTTGGCCGCCGCCTTGTTCGCAGGGCTGTTGGTCATGGTCGGTCTCCTAAGCGCTGAGGATCTGGTCCCAGGCGCCGGCGACGGCGCAGGCATAGAGGGCGCCCTTGCCGGCGGTCAGCGAGACGCCGGTGCCGGTGGCGACGCCGTTGATGGTGTCCGTGCCGGCGCCGAAGACCTGCATGGCGTTGGTGGCGGCCTTGTTGAACACGATCTGGACGGCGCCCACCGTGGCGGGGATGAGCTTGACGCTGTCGGCCGCCGTGGCGACGGTGGTCACCCGGTTGACGATGGCGGTCAGGGCGAGCGCGCTGGCCTGACCGCCGCCGGCATGGGCGGTCAGCGCATTGGCGGCCGAGAGCGTCAGGGCGCCTGGCCGCCGCCGGCGAAGGCGACCAGGCCGTCCACCGCATATTCGGTGAGGAATCCGCCGTCGTGCAGCGAGACGCCATGGGCCTTCTGGAACTGGGTGCGAGTCGCCATGGGCGGGCCCTTCGATCTGGTTTTGGGGATGGGGATTCGGCGCGCAGGGGATCGCCCCAACGACCTGAGCTGTCAGGTGAGGTGATTTGTATGGTCAGCTTGTCGGGGGCGACGAAAGGCGGGCAGCGGGAGGCGGAATCAAAAAGCCCCGAAACCGAGGTCCGGGGCCGCTCCGACGCAATTTCCGCCGTTGAGGGTTTATACCCCCAAAAACGTCATTTCGTCAAGCGCGATTCCGCCGTCCGACGCGGATCAGGTTCCCTGATCGGACGAAAAAGGCTAGCGTCAGGCCGAACACGGATCATCGGGGGATGACAGCTGAAATGCGCACCATCAGGACACTGGGGCCGCTGGCTCTGGGGGTGGCCGCGGCGCTGCTTGCCGCGTCGGGCGCCGAGGCGAAGGCCGTAACCCAGACCTGCACCAAGGACCTCGCGACCGGCATGTACCATTACGATCTGTCGAACATCTCCGAGGACTACATCATCACCGTCGTCCACTTCCGCGAGATATCGCGCGACAGCCGCCTCGCCCACAGCATCTGCACCATCAACCTGAAATACCAGCCGGCCGACTAGGGCTTCTCAGCCCGCCGCTCCCCGCTGCCGCATGCGGGGAAATGGCCTGCCTCTTGCCACCACAGGCTCGTCTCCCCGGCGTTCGGGGCGACGGAGCCGAGTTGGGGTGGCGTGGTGTCTCATTATGATCCTGTTAACGATAGAGTTCAGCCTCCCCACCTCCAGCCTGTCCCGGTTTTCATCGCGCTGACCGCGGCTTCGCCGGCCAGGCCGCAAGGTTGGGGAGCGGCGCGATGACCCCCTTCAGAATGGCGGACGACAAGCCCTGGGTCATCCGGTTCGAGGCGAAGAGCGGCCGCTGGATCCTGGCGCCGCGTCACCGCTATCAGGGGCCCGGGCTGGTGCTGCTCGAATGGGCCGCGGTGACGGCCACCGCCTGCGCCATGCTGATGGGCGGCCTGTTCGCCGGCCTCTACCAGGCCCGACCGGATCTGGACGTGCAGAGCCGGGCCTTCGCCGACGCCTCGATCGACGCCATCGCCGCCTCGCTGAGCACCGGCGAACTCTTCGCGCGCGCCTCGCCGGACTTCATCGACTCGGCGTCCGACGCCTTCCATGCCGACTTCCACCGCCTGGCGGCGCTCGGTCCCGGCGGGACAAACCAGGGCTGTCAGGGCCTGGCGAAGATCGAGCCGCTTGGGGTCTATTCGGTGGTCACGGCGCAATACACCTGCGAACTGCGGTCAAGGACCGAGCAGTCCGTCGTGGTGCTGTCCCTGGCCCGGGACCTCAGCGACTGGAGGATCACCGGCTTCTATGCCAGCCCGCCGCAACCGATCGGCCGCTGAAGAACGCCGCGATTAAGACCCTGGTGACCGAACCGCCTTCTACCTCGTCACATGAGAGCTTCAGCTTCGGCCGCCTTCGACCACGGCGCCGCCATCCGCGTGCCGCCCGCGCACGACCGCAATGGCTGGCGCATGCTGATGATCTGGCTGGGCGATTGCGGCCGGCTGACCGGGACCGCGGGCCTGGTCGAGGTCACAACGCCGGTCGGAACCGCCGCCGCCGCGCCGGGCGACTGGATCGTGCTTTCCATCAGCGGCGCCTACCACGTGGCGCGCTCGGGCCAGCGCGGCGGCGAGGCTTAGGGAGCCTCCCGTTTGACGGATGATCGGATTCAGTCAACGGTTATGACGCGTCCGGTGGCGGTCCACCGCTCGAGCACAGCATCAGACGACCGGGGGGCAGGACGATGCGGACGAAATTGGCCATCCTTGCGATGGCCCTGGCGCTTGCCGGCTGCGGCAAGCCGCATACGCAGACTGCGCAGAGCGCCGATCCCAATGTTCAGCAGCTCGACGCCCAGGCCAAGCAGCTGGAGGCCGAGGCCAATCGGCTCGAGGCTCAAGCCGGCCAGCCCGCCGCTGCAGCCGCGCCGTCCGCGGCGCCGGCCGACAATGGCGCGACGGCGCTGGCCGCCGGCGACGAGAAGCTGAGCACCGGCCAGTATTACGACACCATCAGTGTCAACGTGCAGGCCGGGCAGAGCTTCAACGTTGTCTACGACGCCCACGGCTATCAGCCGGTGATGATCGTGCTCGGGCCCGACAACAAGCCGGACAGCCAGTCGCAAGGCCCGACGCCCGACCCGACCAGCGGGGTCTCCCACGTGGAAAACGAAACCAAGGCCGATCGCAGCGGCGTCTGGCATGTGCTTCTGTCGTCGCTGAACCCCGGGGCAACGGGCGCCTATAGCGTTCGCGTCGACACCGAAACGCCGGTCGGCTGAGCGGGCGGTCCGCGACCGGCGGCCTTGCCGCTCAGCCGTCCGGCTTGGGCTTTTGCCAGGGCTGGACGTGGACCGAGGCCAGGGGACCTTGGCTCTGGTTGATCACCAGGCCGGCGACCGGATCGGGCTTGCCGTCCTTCAGGTCGTAGACGGCCAGCAGATAGTCGGGGAAGACCCGCCAGCCGATGCTGCGGTGGCCGAGCACGCCCGCATAGGTCTGGCCCGCCAGTTGCAGCGGAAAGACCACCGCGTCGTCGCCGAACGCGTATTCGTCGGCCTTGTCGCCGAGGGTCGGAAGCAGGCTGCCCGACGCCGGGCCGATCAGGATCTCGATCTTGGCGACCTTGTCGAGCGCGGCCTTCGAGGCCGGCGCACCCCAGTGGAAGGGCGGCGCGTCGTTGTCGCCGGACGACATCAGTTGCTTGTCCCGGCTGGCCGCCACATCGGCCGCCGCCGCCGGCAGCGCCGCGCAGAGATCGCCGCGGCAGTGGCTGATCCCGATGCGGAAGACGCGCCGATAGCTGACCTTCACCTCGCAGGGCACCGTCCAGCGTCCCGACCGCCAGGCCGATAGCACAATGTCGTAGTCCGGATCGGTTGATGGCCAGGACTGTTCGACAAAGGCCGGCGCGCCGGCGACCTGGCCGAACAGGCCCTGATCGGTGCCGCAGAACCCGCCCTCGACGCCGTCGGCGACCTGCGGCGGACTCTCGATCAGCCGCGCCGGAGCGCCCGCCGGCGCGTCGAAGACGAGGAAGGTCGAGCAGTCCAGCGTGCCCTGCGTCAGCTCCACCGCGTGCACGGAGGACGAGCCCAGGCGGCGCAGCCAGGCCATGCCGCCCGAGGCCAGGTCCATCTGGTCGAGCGCCGCCAGCACCGGCGCCGGGGCGCGATACGACTGTTGAAAGCGCGTCCACAGCGCCTTGGCCGCATCGCCGGCGTCACCGCCGTTGAACAGCTCGCCGCTCTGGTCCAGGCGGACATAGCCGCCGGGCTGGGCCGCCAGCCGCTGCATGGGGCCGTTCCAGAGTTGGGAGTCCATGGCCGCCGCGGGCAGGGCGCGCACGTGCGCCGCAAGGCCGGTGCAAAGCGGATCGGCGGCGGCGGCAAGGCCGGGCCGCGCGCCAAGGCCAAGGCTCAGGCCCAGCGCCAGCATCAAGCGTCCAGAACAGTGCGCGTGCATCGTCGAGGCCTCCGCTGCCTTCTCTCTAAGCCACCGACTTCTGCGCCGCCAGGATCGCCGCCTGTCTCAGCGCCAGGGTGTGCGGCGTCGGCGTGGCGCTTTCCTTCGGCCGGGCGCGCCAGTTCTGGTGGGCGGCGCTTAAGGCCTCGCGCAGGCGGCCGGCCATGGTCAGGCGGTGGCGGCCGGTGACCAGGGCGGCCAGGTTGATGCTGAGGTCGAGCGCGCAGATCAGGTCCAGCGCCACCACCTGGGCGTTTGCCTGGCCGCTACGCAATATGGTCAGCACCTCGGCGCAGTGCAGCAGGGCGTGTTGCGGCCCGCCGCGCCCGCGGCCGGTCCCGCCCGTGCGCTCCGGCGTCTTCAGGCCTTCGACGCGTTCGAAACAGTCCTGATAGAGCTGGCCGATGTCCCAGAGCTCCTGGGCCGATCGCGCCAGGCCGTCGAGATAGCCCTTGCGCCTGGCCGCATCGAAGCCGCCGCGCGACAGAATCCGGGTGCGCATTCCTTCGCGGCCGGGCTCGACCTCCTCGCCGCGGCCCCTGGCGAGCGCGATGGTCTCGGCGATGGCCTTTTGCCGCCAGTCGCGGTCGGGCGTCTCGACCAGGCCGCGCTCGATCGCCGCCATGGCGTCCCAGGCCTTCTGCCGGGTCTTCGGATTGACGTGGCTGAGATTGCGCTGATGCCGCTCCCAGGCCCCGACCACGGCCGCATGCACGCCACGCTCCTCGGCGGGAAGGGTCAGGCCGCGGGCGCGGGTGGAGATGGTGGGTCGGATTTCGTCAGTCGGCATGGTCTGGACGGCCTCTTTTGTTTGCAAAGGGCTGGGCGTCGCCAACGCGTCCCTTCTCCCCTCGCGGGAGAAGGAATCTGGAGCTTGGATGAGGGCGACAATCACGGCTTCCCTTCCCGCTCGAACCCAACCGACGGCCGCCAGCCGCGCTCCGGACCGGCGAAGCATTTGCGGGCCTGGGCCTGCAGCACCGCGCCGGCTTCGGTGGCGCCCAGTTCGGCCAGGGCGAGCGCACTGGCGGCGGCGAGGCATTCGCGGGCCAGCAGACGGCGCAGATCGGGCTCGCACACCTCGAGGAACGGCTGGCGCAGCGCCTCGCGGGCCAGGTCCGCCATGCCGGCGCGCAAGGTCGAACGCCGGGCCCTGGCGGCGGCCTTGCGGTCGGCCAGGGCGGCGGCGCGATCGGCGACGCGGTTGAGGCCGGAGCGGGCGTTCATGCCGCGAAGCGCCGGATGACGGCGGCCTGGGCCGGCGGCTCGACCTGGATCGGCGGCGTCTCCCGGCGCGCCCTGGCCGCATGGCCGGCGCAATACGGCGATCGGGCCGCAACGGCTGCGCCGCAGCACAGCATGCGGACATGGCCCGGCGTCGCGACCGGGTCGATCGGCCAGACGCACTGCCATCGCCTGGCGTCGACAAAGGCGACCGGCGCGGCGTCCGCCGGCAGATCACGGCCCATGCTCAGGTCGTCTTCCTCGCTGACGGCTGAGGACTGTTCGTGGTTTGTTCGCATAGTCGCAACTTTGCAGAACGCAAACTTCTAGGCAAGCGAAAATATTGGCAATTTGCCTAGAGACGGCCACGCTTCAATATTGCAGTATGCGAAAATGCAGGACGATGAAGGCCATCGCCACAATCACCTGAAGGCCTGGCGGGAGTTCCGACGCCTGACGCAGAAGGAGCTCGCCGATCAGGCCGGCACCAGCGGCTCGGTCATCAGCCTGCTGGAGTCCGGCGACCGCAAACTTTCGCCGAAATGGCTGCGGCGTTTGGCCCCAGCTCTGAAAACCACCCCCGGAATGATCCTCGAGCATAATCCCAACGACATTCCGGCCGACGTGCTGGACGCCTGGGCCGAGATCCCCGAGGAGAAGCGTTCCGACGCCATGGCCATGCTCAAGGCCCTGGCCCGCGCCGCCGGCTGACCGGCCCCCAGCCCGGATTTGACTGAACCGCAAAGCCTCCGGCCCACGATAATTTGCATATTGCAATCTTTCTCTTGACTTCTAAGTTTGCATATTGCAAACATACGGCCGATGCAAACCGACACGCCCATTCGCTCCAGGCTCGCCGCATGGGTCGAGTCGAAACGCGATTTCGCCGCCGCCAGGCCCGACCCCGACGCCTTCCTGATGGCCTGGCACGACTGGCTGGGCGGCGAACTGGCCAGGCTGGCCGAGGACGAGACCCCCGACCACCTGATCGGCCTGACCGCCTGGGACCTGAGCGAAGCGCAGGCCGCCCTGATCCGGCCGCTGGCCGATGCGGCAGCCGCCTGATGCGCCCGCCCGGCCCGAGCCTGCGCGTCTCCGGCGGCGACACAATGCTG
>CALAEG010000484.1 GCA_937890965.1 uncultured Caulobacteraceae bacterium
CGCCCGAGATAGAACTGGAGCTCCGGGTTGAAGTCGACCCCGGCCAGGCGGAACGGCACGATGGTGACATTGGCGGCCGCGGCGAGATCGACCTCGTTATGCACGGCGTGAGACTTGTTCACATTGTCCGAGAAGATCAGCACCATGACCTGGGCCGACTGGATGGCGGCGGTGATCTGTTCGCCATAGGGCTGGCCGGCGACCTGGTCGCGCGGGGCGATCCAGCAGCGGATGCCCTTGGCCTCCAGCCCGTGGCAGACGGCGTCGGCCGCCAGTTTGTCCAGCGAGCTGTAGCTCAAGAAGACATCATGACCCATGGCCTGCCCCCATCCCTCGGAGGCCAAGTCACTAGCACATTTGTCGCGGCGACGCTTGATCGGGGCCGCATCGCGGGCGGCGGACGCCCGGCCTTGGACGCCCGGGCCGGCTCTGCTCAAATGAGTGTCTCCAGCCGCCGAAGCGAGACCCGCCGTCATGACCGATCTGCCCGCCTGGCTTCCGCCCGCGCTCGCCTATATCCCCCAATGGCTCGGCTATCAGATGCGGGCCACCGAACAGCCGGGCTGCGCCATCGCCATCGGCTACAAGGGCCAGATCGTGCTGGAGGCCGCTTTCGGCCATGCCGACCTGGCCGCCGGCGAGGTTCTGACGCCGCGCCACCGGTTCCGCGTCGCCTCCCACTCCAAGTCCTTCACCACCACCGCGATCCTCAAGCAGCGCGAACAGGGGCGGGTGAAGCTGGACGACGCCGCCGGCCAGTATGTGACCGGCCTGCACCCCGACATCGCCTCGGCCACGGTGGGGCAGCTCCTGTCCCACACCGCCGGCATCGTGCGCGACGGACCGGACTGCGGCTACTGGGTCGATCGGGCGCCCTTCCTCGACGAGGCGTCTTTGCGGTCCCAGTTGGCCGCGGCGCCGACCATCGAGGCCAATACGCGGTTGAAATACTCCAACCACGGCTTCGGCCTGGCCGGCCTGGTGATCGAGGCCATCACCGGCGAGCCCTACGGCGTCTGGGTGCAGCGGGAGGTCGTCGACGCCGCGGTTCTCGCGGAGACCACGCCCGACGTTCCCCTGCCGGCCGGCGCCAAGCTGGCGCGCGGCCATGGCGGCAAGGCGCTGCTGGGCCGGCGGCTGGTCTTTCCGGGCGATCAGTCGACCCACGCCCTGGCTGCTGCGACCGGCTTCGTCAGCACCGCGGCGGACCTGGCCCGCTTCTTCGGCCAGCTGTCGCCCAATGCGCCGGCCAGTGTGCTTTCCGTCGCCAGCAGGCGGGAAATGAGCCGGCCGCAATGGAAGGACCTCTGGGCGCCGCTGGCGCAGACCTACGGCCTGGGCACGATCAGCGGCAGTTTCGACGGCTGGGACGCCTTCGGCCACAGCGGCGGCTTCCAGGGCTACGTGACGCGGACGGCGGTCATTCCGACCCACGATCTGGCCGTATCCTGCCTGACCAACGCCGTGGACGGGATGTCGCACGTCTGGTTGGACGGGGCTCTCGCCATCCTCAAGCGCTTCTCCGAAGACGGCGCGCCCAAACCGGACCTGGCGGACTGGGCCGGCCGCTGGTGGAGCGTCTGGGGACCTGGCGACCTGGTGCCGGTCGGCGACAAGGTGATCATGGCGTCGCCTGGCCTGGCCAATCCGGTGCTCAGGGCCGGCGAGCTGACCGTGACCGGCCTCGACCAGGCCACCATCAGCCAGGCCGGCGCTTTCGCCAGCTTTGGCGAGCCGGCGCGGCTGGTGCGCGGGGCGGACGGCGCCGTCGCCGAGGTGCATATCGCCGGCAACCGCTCGGTCAGCGAGGCGGCCTTGGCCGCGGAACTGGTCGCCCGCTACGAGGGGTAAGGCGGAGATGACCCCCGAAGGCCATCTGCTGGCGGCCGATGCGGTCGTGATCGCGCACCTGGCGGTGATCAACTTCAACCTGTTCGGCCTGTTCGCCATACCGCTCGGCGGCTGGCTAGGCTGGCGGTTCGTGCGCGTGGCCTGGTGGCGCTGGCTGCACCTGGCCTCGATGGCCATCGTCGCCGTACAGGCCGCGGCCGGACGCGCCTGCTTCCTGACCATCATCCAGGACAACCTGGCCGGGGCGAGCACGGCCCAGCCGCCCCTGATCGTGCGGGTGGTCAACCGCCTGGTCTATTGGCCGGTCCCGCTCTGGGTGTTCGCGGTGATCTACCTGGCGCTTTTGGCCTACGTCATCGCCCTCTTCTGGCTGGTGCCTGTCAGGCCGACCCGGTCGGCCAAGGCGGCGGCCTAGTCGTCCAACGCGAGCAGCGCGAAGCTGGCCAGCCAGTGTTCGCCCATGTAGTCGGCCGAGAGGTGCGGCAGGGCGGCGGCGAGATGGCGTTCAGCCGTCTCCTCGATCAGCGGCCACGCGGTCGGCGCCGCCGCGGCGGCGAGATGGCGCCAGCACCAGGCGCGGCTGAGGTTGAGCCCGTCGAGATGGGCGATCTGGCCGTCGCTGCGGTCGCTGACGCTGACCGGGATGAACAGGCTGGCCGGCTCGCCCCGATCGAGGTCGGGCAGAAAGGCGCCGAACCACTGAGCGAACTCGGCCGGCGCCAACGTCAGGCGCATGCACTCAGCCTCGACCAGGGCGGGCGACAGGAAGTCCGCGCCGCTGGGCTCCCAGGCCGGACAGGCGGCGTCACCAGCGAACCAGCGCCGCGCCGCGGTCTTCAGCGCGTCCTCGAAGGCGGGGTTGGCTGACCGCGGCGCATAGCGGTGCGCCAGGATGATGGCGAAGGCCGAGCTGCCATGCATGCCCGTGCGCACCGGATAGGTCGCCTTGGGCAGCCAGCCCAGGAAGCGCGCCTCGAAGGCCCGCGCCAGCGGCCTGAGCGCCGCCGACCACCGCCGGCCGTCATCGCTGGCATGGGTCTCCAACTCCGCCTGCAGCATCAAGAGCCAGGCCCAGCCATAGGGCCGCTCGAACCCGCCGGCGCCTGGCCGCGCCAGATAGGCCAGTTCGCCCTCCGCCTTGGCCTCGGTGAAGGAGTCATCCAGCCAGGCGCGGATCGCGCCCACCGTCTCGATATCGGGGAAGCGGCGCAGAATGCGGGCCAGCAGCCAATGGCTGTGCACGGACGAATGCCAGTCGAAGCTGCCGTAGAAGATCGGGTGCAAGGCGCGCGGCGATTGCAGGTCGCCCTCGCCCGTCAGCACCTGATCCAGCTTGTTGGGATATTCCCGCCCGACGTGGCCAAGCGCGATGGCGGCGAACTGTTCGGCCAAGGCCGGCGTCATGGCGTGCATTTGAGGGCTCTCGATCGGCGGCCGCACTTCACCATGGGGCCAAGGCCGGTGCTATAGCTGTGGGCGCTGATCAGTCTGTCGGGAAAGTGAATATGCGTCTGACTGTTTTTGTCGCCATCGCGGCGGCGCTGCTCTGCTCACCAGCCGGCCTTTGGGCCCAGACGCGCGATACCGGCCCCGACGCCAGCATGCAGGCCCATGCCGACCGGCCCCTTGGCCTCGCGCCGGACGAGCCCGGCCGCCACCAGGGCGATCATGCCTCGGCGGGCGAGAGCGGCTGTTGGGCCAGGGCGGGCAGTGGGGCCGCCAGC
>CALAEG010000485.1 GCA_937890965.1 uncultured Caulobacteraceae bacterium
CAGTGAATCAGACCGACACGTCCCTGTGAATCCCTTTAATGGGTCCTGAGCCTAGCGATGTGGATGGCGCTGGACATACATCTTAGCATGGCGGATTGCTTTGTTCTTGTTATGTTCGACAGGAACGTCATGCTCACCCCCCAGGCCGCAACGGACGCTGGCCTCCCGGTCTATATCGCCTGCGCCGATTGCCAGGTGCCCAGCCGGCCGCTCGACCTCAAGGCGCTGCTGGCGGCGGGCAAGGCCGATCTGGACATCGAGGCGGCGGCGAAGCGCGGCGCGTTCCGTTGTACGTCGTGCCGCTCCCGCATGGCGGTTGTCATGCCGATCATGGCCGATCTGGTGCGCAGACAGTGCCGGCTGCATCGGCGGTGCCTGAAATGCGGCCATGAACGGCATCTGACGGCCATCGAAGCGGTCATCCGGTTCGGCTTTGCCACGCCGCTTGACGCACTTCGGGCCGCCGAAGTCAGGCGCTGCCACACGGCCGGCTGCGGCCTCTCGATCAGCTTCGCCGCGACCGCCGACGTGCTGCGCAAACAGCAGTTCGGCGTCACGAGCGGGTCGAGGAAAAGTGCGAAGCGGTTTTCCGCCCGCGACCCGCTCTAACTCTTAGTGAGCGATCACGTTTATGATTTTGGATTTTCAATCCAAAATCATCGTGATCTAGCGCGAGCGGCCCTCATCGAGGACGCTGAACGATCCGGCCGGCGATGGCCGCAAGAGCTCGGCTTCCGGCTTGGTCAGATAGAACCAGGCCGGCCAGTCCTGGCGGGCCAGAACCACGACCTGGCGATTATGGTACGGCGCGACATCCGGGCCGGGCTCGGTGGTCAGCATGGTGAAGTCCGGCGGCCCGTTGTCGTTCGCCGGCCGCCAGATGCCGGCGATGCACAGGAAGGGATCGTTCGCCGCCGTGAAACGATGGCGCTCCTTCGGATATTTCGACCCGGTGAATTCGAAAAATGCCGAGGCCGGTATGAGGCAGCGGTTGTTGTCCTTGAAGCGCCGGCCCTCGGACTTGAAATTGAACACCGGACCCCTGCCCGCGCCGACCGGCGGAAAGCCGAACCGCATCGGCGTCAACTCGACGCCATTGCCCGCTGGCCGGATCACCGCGGCGGTGTCGCGAATGTTGATCTTGTCGTGCACGGGCAGGTCGAGGTCGGTCTGGACGGTGGGAATGCCCAGTTCGATCGCCTGCATGGCCTCGCAATAGGCCTGGTAGGCGATGTGCTGCTCGATCTGGTTACACATCCGGCCAGCTTAGCCGCGCGACCGCCTGAAGCGCCATGGCGCGTTAGTGCGTGACCCTTGGCCGCAGGTGGTACTGGCCGTTCTGGAAGCCGTCGAAGATCAGCGAGGCGTGCGGGTGGGCCACCGGCTCGCCCGAGTCGTCGGGCAGCAGGTTCTGTTCCGAGACATAGGCCGTATAGGTCTCGCGGTCGTTCTCGGCCAGCAGGTGATAGAAGGGCTGGTCCTTGTGCGGCCGGACGTTTTCCGGGATCCGCAGCCAGTATTCTTCGGTGTTGGCGAAGGTGGGATCGACGTCGAAGATCACGCCGCGGAACGGAAAGAGGCGGTGGCGGACCACTTGGCCAATGCCGAATTTTGCGAGTCGGGCGTCCATAACGTCACGAATAATACACCAAGCTGCTGACTGGAACATGAACGATCAAAAGCG
Organism: uncultured Caulobacteraceae bacterium; assembly: GCA_937890965.1. Taxonomy (GTDB): domain Bacteria; phylum Pseudomonadota; class Alphaproteobacteria; order Caulobacterales; family Caulobacteraceae; genus Poindextera. The sequence goes on from CALAEG010000485.1 coordinate 1,685, forward strand.
CTCGCGCCTTTCGGCGTCGCGGCGCGCTTGCTAGACTTGATCCGAACCAGGCGCAAACCACAACGCGCCTTTGAACGATTTAGATCGGCTTGACATGTCTGACGCGCCCCCGCCGGGCGAGCGTCCTCGGATCGATCGGCCGCCGGGCAAGACGCCGCGCCACCGACCCCGCTCCGATGGGCTCTATGCCGCGCTCGACCTCGGCACCAACAATTGCCGCCTGCTGATCGCCGAACGCAGCCCGGGCGGCTTTCGCGTCGTCGACGCCTATTCGCGCATCGTGCGGCTGGGCGAGGGCCTGAGCCAGACCGGCCGGCTGCAGCCGGCGGCCATGGACCGCGCCGTGGCGGCTCTGAAGGTCTGCGGCGACCGCATCCGCCGGCGCGGCCAGGTCCGGGTGCGGGCCATCGCCACCCAGGCGTGCCGGGCGGCGCTGAACGGCGCCGAGTTCCTCGACCGGGTCCAGCGCGAGAGCGGCCTGCGCCTGGAGATCATCACGCCCAAGGAAGAGGCGCGGCTTTCCGTGGCCGGCAGCGTCAACCTTCTGGACCGGACCGGACGCGCGGCCCTGGTGCTGGACGTGGGCGGCGGGTCCACGGAGCTGTCCTGGCTCGACCTGGAAGGCTCGAAGAACAGCGGCGGCGGGGCGCAACCGATCCACGCCTGGCTCTCCATCCCGATCGGCGTCGTCACGCTGGCGGAGCGGTTTCCGGAAACTCGAGCGGGCGATCCGGCCTGGTTCCGCGCCATGGTCGAGGCGATGAAGGTCCCCATCGCGGCCTTCGACAGCGCCAACGGCCTGCGTCCGGTGTTCGACGCCGGCGAGGCTCACCTGATCGGCACCTCCGGCGCTATCACCAGCCTGGCCGGCCTCTATCTCGGCCTGCCACGTTACGACCGCTCCAAGGTGGACGGCCTGTGGCTGACCCGAGGCGACTGCGACGCCATGGCCGACCGGCTGCTCAAGCTCGCCCCCGCCCAGCGCGCCGCGCAACCCTGCATCGGCCCCGACCGCGCCGACCTGGTCCTGGCCGGGGCGGCGATACTCCAGGCGGTGCAGGAGCTCTGGCCCTGCGACCGCGTGCGCGTCGCCGACCGCGGCCTGCGCGAGGGCGTGCTGCTGTCGATGATGGCCGAACACACCGGGACGCGGCGCTCCCGGCGCCGGCGACGCGGCGCGGCCAGTCGCCAGGCCCAGGCCGCGGCATGAGTGAGGACCCGCCGCGCAAGCGCCTGGTCCGCGCCCCAACCCGGGGCGGCGACGACGGCCGCAACGACGCCGTGCGCGTACGCATGAAGAAGGGCCGCACACCCTCGTCCAAGGCCTGGCTCGAACGACAGTTGAACGACGATTTCGTGCAGGCGGCCAAGGCCAAGGGCTATCGCAGCCGCGCCGCCTTCAAGCTGGCCGAGATCGACGAGCGGTTTCACCTGCTCAAGCCCGGCGTGCGCGTCGTCGACCTGGGCTGCGCGCCCGGCGGCTGGATCCAGATCGCCATCGAGCGGGGCGCCAGCGCGGTCGTGGGCGTGGATCTGCTGCATGTCGATCCGCTGCCGCCGGCGCGGATCCTGGAGATGGACTTCACCGATCCGGCCTGCGGCGACATGCTGATCGACCAGTTGGGCGGGACGCCGGACATCATCCTGTCGGACATGGCCCCCAACACCACCGGGCACCGCACAACCGACCACCTGCGCATTATCGGCCTGGTCGAACAGGCGCTGGACTTCGCGATTCAGACGCTGAAACCCGGCGGCGCCTTCGTCACCAAGGCCTTCCAGGGCGGCGAAACCGCCGAGGTGGTGGCGCGGCTGAAGCGCCATTTCGCCTCGGTCCGCCACGTCAAACCCAAGGCCAGCCGGCCGGAAAGCTCCGAACTCTACCTGGTCGCGACGGGATACGGCCGGAAACCGGCGAAACCGTAACACCGGCCGTCTGACAACGGCCTTTCAACCGGGCCGCGCCTCCCCATGTTCCGAGCCCGGCGCCGCGGCGGGTGACAAGTGGCGCACGCCTCGCTATACGCGGCCCGCAAAATGGAGAGTCTCATGGAGATTCGCGAAGGGCTTACCTTCGACGACGTTTTGCTCGAACCCGGTCCGTCCGATGTCATGCCGGGGCAGGTCAACACCCAGACCAGGTTCACGCGCGAGATCAGCCTGAACATCCCGATCGTGTCCGCCGCCATGGATACGGTGACCGAAAGCCGGCTGGCCATCGCCATGGCCCAGGCCGGCGGCCTTGGCGTCCTGCACCGCAACCTGACGCCCGAGGAACAGGCCGATCAGGTGCGCGAGGTGAAGCGCTACGAGAGCGGCATGGTCATCAATCCCATGACCATCCACCCGGACACCACGCTTGGCGAGATCCGCGAAATCACCCGCGAGCGCAAGATCTCCGGCTTCCCGGTCGTCGAGCGCGGCTCGGGCAAATTGTGTGGAATTCTTACCAACCGCGACATGCGCTTCGACACCGATCCGAAGAAGCCGGCCTCGGCGCTGATGACCACCGAAAACCTGGCGACGGTGCGCGAAGGCGCCTCCCCCTCCGAGGCGCGCGCCCTTCTGCAGCAACGGAAAATAGAACGGCTGATCGTCGTGGACGACGACTATCGCGCCGTCGGCCTGATTACCGTCAAGGACATGGACAAGGCCGAGGCCCACCCGCACGCGGCCAAGGATCCCCAAGGCCGGCTGCTGGTCGGGGCGGCCTCCACCACCGGCGACGACGGCTATGAACGCTCCATGGCCCTGGTCGAGGCCGGGGTCGATGTGGTGGTGATCGACACCGCCCACGGCCACTCCATCCACGTGGCGCGCGCGGTCGAGCGACTGAAGCGCGAATCGAACCGGGTGCAGATCGTCGCCGGCAATGTGGCCACCTACGAGGGCGCCATGGCGCTGATCGACGCCGGCGCCGACGCCATCAAGGTCGGCATCGGGCCGGGCTCGATCTGCACCACCCGCATCGTCGCCGGCATCGGTGTGCCGCAGCTGACCGCCATCGCCGATGCGGTGCGCGCCGCCCGCGGCCAGGGCGTTCCGGTGATCGCCGACGGCGGCATCAAATATTCCGGCGACGTGGCCAAGGCGATCGCCGCCGGTGCCTCCAGCGCCATGATGGGTTCGATGTTCGCCGGGGTCGAAGAGGCGCCCGGCGAGGTCTTTCTCTACCAGGGCCGCTCCTACAAGGCCTATCGCGGCATGGGCTCGCTGGGGGCCATGGCCCGGGGATCGGCCGACCGCTACTTCCAGAAGGAGGTGGCCGACACCCTGAAACTGGTGCCCGAGGGCATCGAGGGCCAGGTGCCCTACAAGGGCCTGATCGGCCCCATCCTGCACCAGCTGGTCGGGGGCCTGCGCGCCGCCATGGGCTATGTCGGGGCGCCGGACATCGAAAGCTTCCAGAGCCGCGCGCGCTTCATCCGCATCACCGGGGCTGGCCTGCGCGAAAGCCACGTCCACGACGTCCACATGACCCGCGAAGCGCCCAACTATTCCGCGCAGGGCTGAGGCATGCGTGACGGCGGGCGGATCGCCGCGGCGATCCAGGTGCTCGAGGACATCGAACAGCGGCGCAAACCGGTGCGGATGGCGCTGAAGAACTGGGGCGAGCAGAGCCGCTATGCGGGCGCC
>CALAEG010000486.1 GCA_937890965.1 uncultured Caulobacteraceae bacterium
GGCGGCCCACGGCAAGTCGGTCTGGGTGCTCGACCGCCCCAACCCGGCTGGGCGGCCGGTCGAGGGCCTCAGGCTGCGGCCCGGCTGGGAGAGTTTCGTCGGCGCCGGACCCTTGCCGATGCGTCATGGGCTCACCCTCGGCGAACTGGGCGCGTGGTTCATCGCCACCCTCCAGCTCAAGGTCGACTATCGCGTCATTGAGATGGACGGCTGGCGGCCGGAACAAGGCCCCGGTTTCGGCTGGCCGCTCGGTGAGCGCGCCTGGATCAATCCAAGCCCCAATGCGCCAAACCTCTGGATGGCGCGCGCCTATGCCGGCACGGTGATGCTGGAGGGCGCGACCCTGTCCGAGGGCCGCGGCACCACCCGGCCCCTGGAGCTGTTCGGCGCGCCCGACATCGACGCGCGGGCGGTGATCGAGACCATGCGGGCCCTGGCGCCGGATTGGCTGGGCGGCTGCGCCTTGCGCGACTGCTGGTTCGAGCCGACCTTTCACAAGCATGTCGGCCAGCTTTGCAATGGCGTGCAGATCGTCACCGAGGGCCCGGCCTACGACCACCAGGCGTTCCGGCCCTGGCGGGTCCAGGCCCTGGCCTTCAAGGCGATCCGCCAGCTCTATCCCGACTATCCGCTGTGGCGCGATTTCGCCTACGAATACGAGCACGACAAGCTGGCCATCGACGTGATCAACGGCGGTCCGGGCCTGCGCGAATGGGTCGACGACGCGGGGGCCGCGTCCGCCGATCTGGACGCCCTGACCCGGCCCGACGAGGCGGCCTGGCTCAGCGAGCGCCAAGCCTATCTGCGCTACTAGCGACGGGCTTAAACCTGCCAGGGCGCTCAATCGCTCGACGCGGACGCCGCCTCGGGACTAAGACCAGCACGATGCAGGCCCTGGACGGCGCGCGCGCCCATATCCGCAACGTTCCTCTGGAAAATATCGCCGGCCTGGCCAAGGACAGGTTCGGCGACACCAGCGTCATCCCGCTGTGGTTCGGCGAGGGTGACGTGCCGGCGCCGGCCTTCATCGGCGAGGCGATGAACCGCGCCATCGCCGCCGGCCATGTCTTCTATACTCATCAGAACGGCATCCCCGAGCTGCGCGAGACGCTGGCGACCTATTTGAGCGGTCTGGGCGCTCTGCCGGTCGGGCCTGAGCGCATCACCGTCACGGCCAGCGGCATGAACGCCATCATGCTGGCGCTGACGCTGATCTGCGAGGCTGGCGACAACATCGTGGCCATCGATCCGGTCTGGCCCAACACGGGTGGCATGGCGAGCCTTCTGGGCGCGGAGGTGCGTTCGGTGCGCATGGACGCCGGGCCGGACGGCTGGAGCCTGGACCCAGACAAGCTGGCGGCCAGCCTCGATGGGCGCACCCGCGCGGTCTTCTTCGCTTCGCCCGGCAATCCTACCGGCGCCATGGTCCCGCTCGAGGTCCAGGCTGCGGTGCTGAAACTGTGTCGCGAGCGCGGCGTCTGGCTGATCGCCGACGAGGTCTATAACCGCCTGGCGTTCGGGTTGGCGAGCGCGCCGACCATCCTCGACATCGCCGAGCCGGAAGACCGGCTCATCGTCATCAACAGCTTCTCCAAGTCCTGGGCGATGACCGGCTGGCGTCTGGGCTGGATGGTGCACCCGCCGTCGATCGGCCCGACGCTGGCCATGCTCACCCAGTACACCACCAGCGGGGTGACCACCTTCCTGCAGCACGCCGGCGTCGCCGCCATCCGCGAGGGCGAGCCGTTCGTGGGTTCGATGCGGGCCTATTGCGAGGCGGGAATGGGCATCGTCTGCGACGCGCTCGAGCGCTCGCCGCGCGTGCGGATGGGCCCGCGGCCCAAAGCCGGCATGTACGCCTTCTTCGAAGTCGACGGCAGGCCCGACGCGCGTCAGGCCTGCCTCGACATCCTGTCCGCCACCGGCGTCGGCCTCGCGCCCGGGATCTTCTTCGGACCGGGCTCGGAGAGCTTCCTGCGGGCCTGCGTCTGCCGCGCGCCGGATGTCCTGCGCCAGGCCATGCAGCGATTGGCGCCGGCGCTCGCGTAGAGCGGCCAAGCGGTTCAGACCAGATCGCGTTTGATGCGGCTGTCCACGCGCCGCTCGAAGACCACGGCATCGCCGCGTCGGGCTGTCAGGCTTTCGACGAGGTGGAAGTCTTCCACCGTCGATCGAAGTTCGCAGGCCGCCTCCACCGTGCAGTCCCACTCGCCGCGTTTCCAGCTCGACGAGGCGCGATGGGTCCAGACGCTGCTGTTCGGATCGTCTTCGCGAATTTCGCTGACCTCCCATCGGCCCCGGCCGAGGGTGGTTCCGGTCGACTTCAGCAACGCGGGCGTCGGCGGGGACGCCAGTTCGATCCGGTAATGGCCGAGCGAGATCGGATCGGTGACCGCAGTCGGCCGCCGCGCGCGCTCGCTTGGCGGTGTGTGTATTTCGGGGATGTCGAACGCCGCGGGCTCGGCCTCGATTGGCCTCACCGGCAAGGTCAGCGTGCTGGCCTCGCCTAGGCTCAGGGTCAGGGTGACGATCTCGGGCGACGGCCAGACCAGCGGCCAGAGGCTTTCCGATAAGGCCACGCCGATGCGGCTGCCGGCGTGGAATCGGTGCGCGATGGCGGCGAACGGGATCTCGATGTCGTAGGCCTCGCCCGGGACCAAGGGATCCGGCTTGGCGTGGGACTGGCGATGGGTGAGGTTGAGCAGGCCGTAGCTGACCAGCCAGGACCTCCCTTCAGCAGTCATCTCCACCAGCCGAACGGAGAGCTTGGCGACCGGCCGGTCGGCGCTGACCCGCAGCTTCAGCACGGGGCCGCCCAGGATCTCAAGATCGTCCGTCAGCACCGGCGTACGAAAGACCAGGGATCGGGCATCGTCGGGCGACTGCTCGATCGGTGGTCGGTCCAGCCATTCGGGCTTGGTCAGGCCGACGATGCGGTCGCCGAGATAGCCCACCGTCTCAGGTGGTCCGGCCTGGTCCGACAGGGCGCCGTCGGTCAGGTAGAGAACCCGTTCGGCCGTCCGCGGCGGCCACGCCGCATCGGCGATCCAGCGTCCCGGGATCTCGGTCGGAGTGACCGCCGAGGCGGCGCGATAGGGCATGAAGGCGCGCAGCATCGGCTCGTCCATGATCCCGGTCCGGGCGCCCTTCAGCCAGTGCTCCCACCAGCGCACCTCCTCATGCGCCCAGTCCAGGCCATGCGGCTGTGCGGCCCAGGGATAGGTGTGGCCCCAGGGCCCGATCAGGGCCTTGCGCGGACATTGCAGATTGGCCAGCAGGCGGCCGACCGGATTGGCGTAGGTGTCCTGCCAGCCGGCGACGATATAGGTCGGGACCTGGATCGCGGCCCAGTCCTCGCGGATCGAGCCGCGCCGCCAATAGTCGTCATAGGTCTGGTGTTCGAGCCAGGTCTGCAGGATCGGCGGGGTGGCTTCGAGCCGTGCGCGCCACATCGCCTCCCAGGCCTCGCCGACGACCGCGGGGTCCGGCGGCCCGGCCATCACCACCTTGAAGCCGATGCCCCATTGGAAATTGGTGTGGCCGAGCGCGCCGCCGATATAGTGGGCGTCGTCGGTATAGCGGTCGTCCAGGCAGCCCATCGGCATGATGGCCTTGAGCGCCGGCGGTTTCCTGGCGGCGATCTGCAGCGTGTTGATGCCGCCCCAGGACAGGCCGCGCATGCCGACCTGGCCGCTGCACCAGCCCCGGCCGGCGAGCCAGGCGATGATGGCGCAGCCGTCCGCCAACTCCAGGTCGAGATATTCGTCGGTCAGCACGCCCTCGGAATCGCCGCTGCCACGCACGTCGACCCGCGCATAGGCGATGCCGTATGCGGCCAGGGTCGGCCCCCAGACGTCGTCATGGGCGCGGTAGGTGTCCGACTTGCGATAGGGGATGTATTCGAGCACCGCCGGGACCGGCTCGGCGCCGGTCGGGATCCACAGCCGCGCCGAGAGCCGGACACCGTCGGCCATCGGGATCCAGACGGTGACGGCGTCGTGGACCAGGCGTTTGGGCGGCAGACGCCAGGTCATGACGCGCTTGGCGCCGCGGCCAGTTCCGGCGGCAGCCAGCCGCGGGCTTCGAGCCAGTCGTCGCCGACGGCGGCGAAGCGGCTGAGCTTCAGTTTGTCGAGATTGGCGAAGCTGCAGCGGCCGTCCACGACCAGGTCGCGGATCGCATGGCCGCTGGCCGGCGACAGGCCGAAGCCGACGCTGGACATGGTGGCGGCGACCAGGTTGGCGGGGTTCTCCAGCCGGTCCAGCACCGGGCGTCCGTCGGGGGTGTTCTCGATCACCCCGGCCCAGCTGCGGATCAGGCGCAGGTTCGCCGCGCCCGGCATCAGCTCGGCGACCCGGCGGGCAAGGTTGCGGGTCAGCGGGCTGGTGGGCCGCGCCACGGGACCGTCGGCCGCCAGATCGATCCACTCGTGCGGGCCGCCGCCGAAGGCCAGGTTGCCGCGCAGGGTCTGGCGGCCATAGAGGCCGTTGCCATCGACGCCGCCGATGCGCATCAGCGGCGCGGGTTCGGTGACAATCATTTCGGCGCGGCCGTAGCCCAGCGGCAGACGCACGCCCACAGTCTGTAACAGCATGCCGGTCTGCGGCCCGGCGGCGACCACCAGAGCCTCGAGGCCGATCCGGCCGCGCGGCGTCTCCACGGCGACCACGCGGCCACCCTCCTCGACGATCCGAGTCACCGGCGTGTGCTGGGCGATGCGGCCCCCGAGATCCTGCAGCGCCCAGGCATAGGCCTGCACCGTGCGTTGCGGATTGGCCTGGCCGCCATAGTGCAGGTGCACGCCGCCGATATTGGCCTCGCTGGCCATGGGCACGAGCGCGCGCACCTGGCCCGGATCGAGGTCATCGACCGAATAGCCCAGCCGCCGGCCCTCGGCGGCCATGCCGCGATAGGCGGCCAGATCGCTCTCGGTCAGGGCGAAGATCACCCGCTCGCGGCGATATTCGGTGGGATAGCCGAGCAGCTCGTCCATCCGCGGCCAGAGCCGCTGTTCCTCATGAAAGAGCGGACTGTGATAGTGCGAGGCGCCGCCGCCGTTGCGTCCCGAAGCTTCCCAGCCGACTACGCCTTTGTCGAGCACCAGCACGTCGACACCGGCGCGCGCCAGCCACCAAGCGGCGCTCAAGCCGGTGACGCCGCCCCCGACCACCACGACCGCCGCGCCGCTGGGCGTTGTCACGCTCAAGCCTCGCCACCGAACGGCGTGACGAACTCGCGTTCGGTTCCGATGTCGTCATAGGCTGACCACTGGCCGGGGATGGCGAACCAGATCTCCCAGCCGTCGATCATGGCCGGGGTCTCGTTCCAGTCGGCCATGACCTTCAGCGGCAGCGGCCGGACGGGCGCGCGGTACGAGGCCAGCGGAACGTCTGCGAGTGACCCGCCCGAAGCCTGGGCCAGGGTCAGGGCCACCTGCTCGCGACATCGCCGGCCCTGGCACGGTCCCATGCCGGCGCGGGTCAGGCGCTTGACCTGGTCCTGGTTCAGCGGGCCGTCGACGCCCAGGGAGCCGAGGTCGCGCGCCAGGGCCGGCGCGGTCGGTTCGCCGAGATAGCGAGGCGCGCGCACCTGCAGCAGGTCGCCACGGGTGACGGATTCGCACTGGCAGACCATCAGCGCCGGATCGACGTCGCGGGTCAGGGCATCGAACCAGGCCGCCTGATAGGCCCAGGCATCGGCGCCGGTGGGCGGGCGACCCGCGCCCTTAGCCCCCAGCGTCTGGCGCGCCGCCTGGCGTCCCTGCTCGGCGGCCTCGGCCTCGCTCCGCGCCAGCCCCGCGGCGTCGCCGGCGCTGAAGACACCCGGCAGCGAGGTCGCCCAGCCTTGCAGGGCCGGCGCATGGCTGCCGCGCCGGCTATCGGCGACGATCCGGCCACCGGCGGAACTCAACAGCTCGATGGCGGGCGCGAGCCCCAAGGCCAGGCAGACCGTGTCG
>CALAEG010000487.1 GCA_937890965.1 uncultured Caulobacteraceae bacterium
GGTAGAGGGCGATCGCCGGGGCGAGCGCGCTGTTGGTCTCCAGATAGAGTCGCGGCGCGCCACAGGCCCTGGCTCGCTCGATGCAGGCGGCCATCAGGGCGCGGCCGTGACCCCTGCCCTTGTGCGGCTCGGCCACCGCCATCTTGGCCACCTCGAACCCGCCGTCGACAAGGGCCAGAAGGGCGCAGCAGCCGACCACCTCGTCGGCCTCGACCAGGAACAGTATCCGGCCGCCGCGGTCGATGATCCGGCCTTGCGGGTCGTCCAGCACCTCATGGTCCTTGGCCTCGAGCGCGAAATATTGCGTGATCCAGGCCTCGTTCAGCGCCTTGAAGGCGGCCGCGAGGTCGGGACGGTACTCGACGATCTGCATGGTCCCCATGCTAAAGCTTCCGCCGCCATGGCCAACCCCATCTACCAAGCCCTGCCGACCACCATCTTCGCGGTGATGAGCGGCCTTGCCCGCGAGCTGGGAGCGATCAATCTGGGCCAGGGTTTTCCCGACGAGCCAGGGCCGCGCGCCATCCGCGAGAAGGCGGCGCAAGAACTGCTGGACGGCGACAACCAGTACCCGCCCATGCCCGGCCTGCCTGAGCTGCGCCAGGCGGTGGCGGCCCACTACCGCCGCACCCAGGGGCTAGATCTGGACTGGGCCTCGGAGGTCACCGTCACCTCGGGCGCCACCGAGGCCCTGGCCTGCGCCTTTCTGGCCCTGCTCGAGGCCGGCGACGAGGCGGTGCTGTTCCAGCCGACCTACGATTCCTACCTGCCCATGGTTCGCCGCGCCGGCGGCGTCGGCAAGCTTGTGCGGCTGCAGCCACCGGCCTGGCGCTTCGATCGCGTCGCCCTGGAGGCGGTCTTTTCGGAACGCACCAAGATCGTGGTGCTGAACACCCCGCTCAATCCAGCCGCCAGCGTCTGCCCGGACGAAGACCTCGCCCTCCTGGCCGAGTTCTGCGTGCGCCATGACGCCGTCGCCGTCTGCGACGAGGTCTGGGAGCACGTCGTCTTCGATGGCCACGGTCACCGGCCGCTGATCAGCTATCCGGGCATGCGCGAGCGCACGGTAAAGATCGGCTCGGCCGGCAAGATGTTCGCCCTCACCGGCTGGAAGGTCGGTTTCCTGATGGCCGCGCCGCCCCTGACCCAGCTGCTATCCAAGGCTCACCAGTTCCTCACCTTCACCACCCCGCCCATGCTGCAGACGGCGGTGGCCTGGGGTCTCGCCAACAGCGACGACTGGTTCGCCGCCATGCCGCTCGATCTGGCCCGATCGCGCGACCGCCTGACCGAGGGCCTCCGCCGCGAAGGCTTCGCCGTCCTGGACAGCCAGGGCACCTATTTCCTCAATATCGACCTGGCGGGCTCCGGCGTCTTCGAGGACGACATGGCCTTTTGCCTGCGCGCGGTGAAGGAGGCCGGCGTCGCCGCTATCCCTGTCTCGGCCTTCTATGAGGCGGCGCCGGTCACCTCGATCGTGCGGCTTTGCTTCGCCAAGCGCGACGAGACGCTGGACGAGGGGGTGCGGCGGCTGGCCAAGGCGCGGGACCTGTCGCTGCGGGCTCACAATTCCGCTGGCCGATAGCGGCCCGGCTTGTGTTGTTGCAGACTGTCTTTCGTATCTGAGAAGGGGGGTGCGGTGGCCGGTGTTTTGAACGACGCGAAGCTTGAGGCCCTGCTGACGCGGCTGCAGGCGCAGAGCGAGGGCCAAGTCGAGGAAACCAACACCTATTTCCGCCGGCGAGCCGAGGCCGGCGAACTCAGTTGGGACGGGCTGGACGCCGAGTCCCACCGGTTCATGGCCGACAAGCTGGTGGCGCTCGAGCCGGCGAAGGCCGCGTTCTGCTACCTGCTTTGCCGAGCGCTGGGCGCGCGCCGAGTGGTGGAGGTGGGCACCTCATTCGGCGTCTCGACGCTCTACATGGCCAAGGCGTTGCGCGACAACGGCGGCGGTGTGGTGATCGGCACAGAGCACGAGCCTGAAAAGGCCAGATTGGCGCACGCCCACTTTGAGGAGGCTGGGCTCGCCGACCTCATCGAGCTTCGGGAAGGCGACCTCCGCGAGACCTTGAAGACGCTCGAAGGTCCCATCGACTTCGTGCTGGTCGACATCTGGGTCGAGATGGCGCGGCCCGCCCTCGAACTCGTGGCGCCGCACCTTCGCCCAGGCGCGGTCGTCTGCGCCGACAACACCATCAGCGCTTCGCGGTCCTATGCCGCCTATTTCGCCTTCGTGAACGACCCAGCCAATGGTCTCGTCACCCATACCCTGCCGTTCGAGGGCGGGTTCGAGATGACCGTGAAGGTCGGTTGAAAGGGAGAGACCCGATGTTGGCGCAGGAAAAGCTGGTCGCGTTCTTGGGGACGTCGAACGCAGATGCCGCGCGCGCCTTCTACGAGGGCGTGCTGGGCCTGACCTTCGTCGCCGACCACGAGTACTTGGTCATCTTCGACTCGGGCGCGGCGCGGCTGATGCTGCAGAAGACAGATGCGGTGACCCCGCCTCACGGCACGGCCCTGGGTTGGCACGTTAAGGATTTGGCCGCCTCGATGAGAGATCTCGTCAGCCGCGGGGTGGCCTTCGAGCGCTTCGACGGCATGGACCAGGACGAGATGGGCGTGTGGCGGCCCGAAGGACCGGCGACCGGCGTATGCTGGTTCAAGGACCCGGACGGAAATCTGCTCTCCCTGAGCCAGTCCGCTCCGGATTGAGCCGTTAGACCGTCGAGCCGCCGTCGACCACGATGGCCTGGCCGGTCATCCACGAGCCGGACTTGCCGGCCAGGAAGACCGCCGCGCCGGCGATGTCGTCGGGCTCGCCAAGGCGGCGCAGGGGGGTGCCGGACGACGAGCGGCGCTCGGCCTCGGGCGTGTCCCATAGCGCGCGCGCGAAGTCGGTCTTCACCAGTCCCGGCGCGATGCAGTTGACGCGTATATTGTCCGGTCCCAGCTCATGGGCGAGGTTGCGCGCCAGCTGGAAGTCAGCGGCCTTGGAGATGTTGTAGGCGCCGATCACGGCGTTGCCGCGCAGGCCGCCGATGGACGAGATGATGATGATCGCCCCGTCCTTGCGCGCCTTCATCTCCGGCGCGACCATTTGGATCAGCCAGTGGTTGGAGATGATGTTGTTGTCGAGGATCTTGCGGAAGGCGTCGTCGCTGATCCCGCTCATCGGCCCGTAATAGGGGTTGGAGGCGGCGTTGCAGACCAGGATGTCGACCTTGCCGAAGGCCTTCCGGGTCTCGTCGATCAGGCGCTGCAGGTCGTCCTTCGAGGAGATGCTGGCCGGGATGGCGATGGCCGCGCCCGCGTGCTTGGCGTTGATCGCGGCGGCGACCTCATCGCAGGGGCCGGCCTTGCGCGAGGAGATCACCACCTTGGCGCCGTGATCGGCCATGCGCTCGGCGATCGCCTTGCCGATGCCGCGCGAAGACCCGGTGATGACGGCCACCTTGCCGGAAAGATCGAACAACTCGGACATCCCGGCGCGGGTCTGGATTTCGGCATCGGCGGACATGGGCTGGCTCCCTAAAACGCTTGTTTGATTGGCGGCGGGCACCCTGCCCTTGAGGCAAACCCAAGGTCAAGCCGGAAGGGGTCGCGTTCTGAGGCGGCTTCGCGCTAGATCACGATGATTTTGGATTGAAAATCCAAAACCATAAACGTGATCGATTCTAACGGTTAGAGCGGGTTGCGGGCGGAAAACTGCTTCGCACTTTACCTCAACCCGCTCTAGACAGGGCCATGGCCGAGGGCGACGCCAAACCCGCATCAGCCGCCGCGACCGTCCGGTTCGGCGAAGGCTTCCTGCGCGACATCTGGTATTTCGCTGCCCTGGGCCACGACCTGAAGCCCGGCAAGCTGCAGCGCTACGAGATCCTGGGCGAACCCATCCTGCTGGGCCGCACCCGCGCCGGCGCCGCCTACGGGCTGCGCGACGTCTGTCCCCACCGCGCCGCGCCGCTGTCGGCTGGCAGGCTGGTCAAGGGCGAGGAAGGGGCCGAATTGGTGGAGTGCCCCTATCACGGCTGGCGCTGGCGCACCGACGGAGCCTGCGCCGCCATCCCGTCGCTGGTGGACGAACAGGAAATGGACATCGGCCGCATCCGTGTGCGCGCCTATCCGGTCGCCGAGAGCCAGGGTCTGGTCTTCGTCTGGATGGGCGCGAACGCCGCAAGCGAACCTGACCAGACGCCGCCGGTCTTCCCCGGCATGGTCGGGGGCCGGCCGAAGCTTGTCGACCGCATGGTGTTCGACGCCCATATCGACCACGCGGTGGTCGGGCTGATGGACCCCACCCACGGGCCTTACGTGCATCAGAACTGGTGGTGGCGCTCGACGGCCTCCCAGCACGACAAGGCCAAGGAATTCGAGCCGCGCGAGGCGGGCTTCGCCATGGCCCGGCATGCGCCGTCGAGCAATTCCTACGCCTATCGTATCCTGGGCGGCGCGCCGCAGACCGAGATCGTCTTTCGCCTGCCCGGCCTGCGCTGGGAGCATATCCAGGTCGGCCAGCGCCAGGTGCTGGCCCTGACCTGCCTGACCCCGGTCGACGAGACCCATACCCGCATCACCCAGATCATGTGGTCCGACCACCCGGCCTTCACCCTGCTCAAGCCCTTCATCGCCAGCGGGGCGCGCAAGTTCCTGCGCCAGGACGCCGCCATGGTGGATTTGCAGAACCAGGGCCTGGCCTATGACCCGACCCTGCTCTGGATCGACGACGCCGACGCCCAGGCCAAATGGTACCAGGCCCTGAAACGCGAATGGACCGCCAGCCGCGCCACGGGTCGGCCGTTTCAGAACCCGGTCACGGCCGCGGTGCTGAGGTGGCGGAGCTAGCCTGAACGGGCGGCGCGGGATCGGGCGGATTGTATTTCAGGACGAAGGCGACCGAGGCCTTGACCATGGCGATGCGGGTCGCCTCCTTCAGGAAGTGGTGGTCGGCGCCGTCCAGCGGGATGAACTCCACCGGCTTGCCCGCCCGCTTCAGGGCGTCGGCCATGCCGACGCTTTCGTCGAAGGGCAACACCGTATCGTCCTTGCCGTGGATCAGCAGGATCGGCGCGTCGGCGCGCCCGGCGAGGTTGACTGGCGAGATGCCGGCGAAATCACCGCCGAAGGTGGCCTTCGCGCCTATGAAGGATCGCCAGTATCGCATGGTGGCGCCCTCTGACCCGTTGGCGTCGCCCGCATAGCTGAGCATGGCCGCTAGGTCTGATGCGCCGGCGACGGAGACAGCGCAGCGATAGAGCCCGTTCTGCACCGTCACGCCGGCAAGCGCGGCGTAGCCGCCGTAGCTCCCGCCGACGATGCAGGCCCGCTTCGGATCCACGACGCCTTGCCGCGCCAGTTCGGCCAGGCCGTCGGAGACATCGGTCTGCATCTTTCGGCCCCACTGGCCGAAGCCGGCGTCGCGGAAGGCTTTCCCATAGTCCGACGAGCCGCGGAAATTCGGCTGGAACACCGCATAGCCTTGCGCCACGAAAGCCTGGGCCCACCAGTCGAAGACCGGGTAGTCGCGGTCTTCCGGCCCGCCGTGCGGCATGACGATCACCGGAAGCCCCTTGGCGGTCCGCCCAGGCGGCAGGCTGAGGACGCCGTGGAGATCCAGGCCATCGGCAGCTTTCCAGTTCACCATCTGAATCGGCCCGACGTCGCTCGGTTGAACGTCCGGATAGGCGTAGCCGAGCGGATTGGCCTTGTGGCCGGCGACATCGACCAGCCAGTAGGTCCCGGAATCCCCGGTCCCGCTCGTGAACACCATCAGCCGGTTGAAATCGGCGTCATAGGAGATCAGCCGCGCCGACAGCCCCTTGAATGCGCGCCGCACCGATTGCATGCGCGCGTTCCACGTCGTGTCCGACAGAGTGACCTCGGACGTGTCGCCTTCGTTGATCTGGCCGATCCAGAGGTTGGTCTTGCGATCGAATAGCGGCTCCCGGATTCCCGCGCCGTCATCGATCACCTCCGGCGCGGCGCCGGAGAGCGGCGCCTGTTCGTAATCATACTGCTCGCCGCCGGGCTGTTCGACGAGGACCTTGTCGGCGGTTCTGCCCCTAGCCAGAAGAATCTCTCCAAAGGGATTACGGCCTGAACTGATCGGATCGCCCGCCCCGTCGCCAGCCAGGACGGCCCAGTCGCCGGTTTTCTCGTGATAGAGCAGACGCGCGACGATCGCGCCGCCCGGATCGATCAACCAGCCCTGAGAGGCATCGACCCCGTGAGCCGCGATCGTGGTTACCCCACTGTCGAGATCGACGCTGTAGAGGTCCGGGTAACCATGGTCGAGGGCGTAACCGTTCAGCCCCTTTTTCAGGGTGACCCCGCCGAAACAGGCGTACCAGCGGCCGTTCACCTGGGCGCCACCGTCATAACCGAAGACCGCGTTCAGGATCGTCGGTTCGCTGCGAAAGATGGAAATCGCCTTTCCCGTCGTTACGTTGATGGCGATGATGGCGCTCATCTCTTGTCTGGTCGACACGAACACGAACCCAGGGCCGAGATCCGCCGTGTGGCTGACCTCGACCAGCAGGTGGTCGTCGCCCGCCCAGTAGACGCCAACCACCTTGGCCTTGCCGACGTCGCTGACGAACAGCGCCTGGTTGCCGTCGACCGCCGCGGCGACCAGCTTGCGCGCGTCGCCATCGACGGTGACATAGGCGTAGCGCGCCCCCGACGGCGAAAGACTGACATCCTCCATCGCCGGCAGCCGCGCATAGGCCTCGACCGGCGGCGCTGCACGGGCGGAGGTGGCCGCAAGGCCGGCGCAGACGAGTACAAACGCAACAACAAAGCGAAACATCGATACTTCCTAAGGCGCGGTGGAGGTGGCTGAGGGGCTCGGCGGCGGCGCAGGGTCCGGAGGATTGTATTTTTCCACGAACGCGACGGAGCGCGTGGCCATCGTCAGGCGGGTGTCCTCGTGCAGCAGCCAATGGTCGGCGTTCGGCAGGACGACCAGGTCGACCGGTTTGCCCGCCTGGCGCAGCGCCTTCTCCATCGCGCGGCTCTGGTCGATCGGCACTACCGTGTCGTCGTTGCCGTGGATGAGCAGGATCGGCGCGTCGGCGCCAGCGGCGAGCTTGACCGGCGAATAGGGGTTGAGTTCGTTCTGATACCCGAAGTTCACACCCATGAACGCCTTCCAGTAGCGTTCGGCGGAGTTATCGCCCTCGGTTCGACTGATCGTCTCGCTGATCATCGCAGCGGGATCCGACACCCCCGCGACGGAGACCGAGCAACGATAAAGGCCGTGCTGCACGGTCACGCCAGCCAGGGCCGCATAGCCGCCATAGCTGGCGCCGACGATACAGGCGCGTTTGGGATCGACAACGCCGCGACGGGCCAGTTCGGCGACGCCGTCCGAGATGTCCGTCTGCATCTTTCGGCCCCATTGGCCGAACCCGGCGTTGCGGAACTCCGTACCGTACCCGGACGAACCGCGGAAATTGGGTTGAAACACCGCATAGCCTCGCGAGGCGAAGGCCTGGGCCCACCAGTCGAACACCGGATAGTCCCGCGCCTCCGGCCCGCCATGCGGCATGACCACTAGCGGCAGGTTCTTGGCCGGACGGCCGGGCGGCAGGCTGAGCACCCCATGCAGGGCCGAGCCGTCCTCAGCCTTCCAATCAACCATCTGGATCGGCCCAACATCATCTGCCTCCACGTCCGGATAGGCATAGCCGAGCACCTGGGCCTTGCCGGTGGAGATGTTGACCAGCCAGTACGCGCCTGAATCGTCGCCCCCCGTCGTGAACACGATCATGGTCTGGAAATCTTCGCTCCAGGAGACCAGCTTGACCGTTTCGCCCGGGAAAGCCTTGCGCGCCCCGCGTACCTTGGCCTCGAGGACCGGCGCGAACATGGTCGCCTCCGGCACATCGGCGTCTTCCGCTTTCCCGATCCAAAGGCGGGTATTTCGATCGAAGAAGCGCTCGGCCGAGTCTTTTCCCTGCGGTACGTCTACGGCCGGTGCGCCTGCGAGGGACAGCTCCTGGAGCTGTGTCCCGCCGTCAGCCGTTGGCCGGTCGATCAGCACCGTGTCAGGCGTGCGTCCGCGTTCGAGGTCGACACCGCCGAACTCGCTGGTTCCCGAGGCCAGCACCTTGGCGCCGTACCCGCCCTCCAGGATCTGCCAACGGCCGCTATCCCGCGTATAGAGACTTCGCGCCAATACGGCGCCCGCCGGATCGACCACCCAGCCCTCAACATCGGGCGAGCCGGGAGCGGCGAGTTGGACATCACCGGTGTCGAGGTCAACCCGGTAAAGGTCGGCATAGCCGTGGTCGAGAAAGTGATCGCCCACCCCGGAACTATAGGTGATTCCGCCGAAGTAGCCGTACCAGTGGTCATTGATCTGAGCGACGCCGTACTGACCTTCGACCAGATGGGCGAGATCGCCGCGATTTCCAAAGACGACGAAATTCTTGTGGGTTCGCAGGTCAAGCACGATCACAACGGCGAGCTCGGCCTCTTCGGTGGTGAAGTGCGCGCCGATGTCGGTTGTGGTGCTGGCGGTGACCAGCAGGTGGTCTTCGCCTGCCCACTGGATGCCGATCACCTTGGTGATCCCGGTCGGCGCCATGACTTGAACGCCGTCCTGCTTGGTGGCGATCATCAGTTGGCGTGTGTCGCCATTCACCCCGACATAGGCCAGACCGTCGCCCGACGGCGACAGCGTCATGAGATCCACGGCTGGCAGCTTGCCATAGGTCTCTACCGGCGGCGCGGCGCGCACAGGAGCGGCCGCGAAAACAAGGCCGGCGAACAGCGCGGCCACCAAGCTACGAAACATGCGAAACTCCCCACCCGGAGCGCATCTTTCGGTTGTTGTGGGAAAGGTCAATACGCGCGTGAAGACCAACCGAGAATCGGCGCTATCGCGATGCGCATAGTGGCCGGCCTCTATCGCGGGCGCAGCCTGATCGCGCCGGCGGGACTGGCGACGCGGCCGACGGCGGATCGGGCGCGGCAGGCGGGGTTCAACGTGCTCGAACATGCCGCCTGGTCGCCGGGATTGCGGGGCGCGCGGGTCATCGACCTGTTCGCCGGATCGGGCGCGCTCGGGCTGGAAGCCCTGTCGCGCGGCGCGGATTTCTGTCTGTTCGTCGAGACCGACGCCGACGCGCGGGGCGCGATCCGCGACAATCTCGAGACCCTGGCGGCCGATGGCGCGCTGTTCGGTCGCAGCCGCATCCACAGGCGCGACGCCACCGACCTTGGCAAGAAGCCGGCCGGCGACGGCGCCCGTTTCGACCTGGCCTTTCTCGACCCGCCCTATGCCAGCGGGCTTGGCGAGCGCGCCCTGGCGTCGCTGGCCAAGGACGGCTGGCTCAAGGCCGGCGCGATCTGCGTCTTCGAACGCGGCGCGGACGAGCCCACCCCCACCGTCGCCGGCTTCGAGGCCCTCGACGATCGCCGCTACGGGGCGGCGCGCGTGCATGTGCTGAAGTACTCACCAGGCGCGGCTTGAGGTGCGGTTGTCGCCCTGGCTGCGCAGGCAGAGCGCCCCCTCACGCGTGATGCGATAGGGGCCGCCGTCGCGGCTGATGATCAGCCGGCGGCGTTTCAGCGCCTTGAAGACGTCGAGCGTGCAGTCCGGCAGGACCCAGCCGGTATGGGTGAGACATTCGGCGGCGACAGGGGTGCCCCTGTCGTCGCGTTCGAGCAGGATGCGTCCGCCCTGGGCGAGCGCGTGCAGCGTGCGTTGCTGCGATTTGGAGATGTTCACTCGAGAGAGTCCGAAAGGCATGGCCAAAGGCGCCTCGAGCGCGGTGGCGTTCGAGGCGAGCGAGTTTCCAGGCCTTGCTTACGGGCGTCGGGCGAAACCCCGGGCGCCGGTCACGAAGGCCTTAGGCCTTGCGGACAGCCTCTGACATCAAACCCCCAAAGGTGAAGCGTGGCCGCCGGGATACCGCCAAGCTCGGCCGCCGTCCAGGGCCGCTTCAGCCCAATCGGGCGCGGACCAGGTGGCCGCCCTTGCGGTCGGGCGAGCCGGCGGGAGCGCCGAAATAGAGGATGGAGACCTCGGTCGGGCCCAGGTCCTCGATCTCGCCGAACCCGAGCGCGCGCAGGCGCGGATGCAGGGTCTGGGGCGCGAAGAAGGTCAGCCACGGCTCGCCAAGGGCCGCGACGCGCGCCGCGCGGCGTCCGTGCGCCCCCTCGGCCCGGGCCGGCATGGACTGCGGCGGGTCGCTATAGGTGAACACCACCTCTGAGCCCTTCGCCAGGCCGGCGATGAAGCCGAGGGTGGCGAAGACCGCCTGTTCGGTCAGATAGGGCACGACGCCCAGCCAGGTGAAGATGGCCGGCGCGGCGGCGTCGAATCCGGCGGCCGCCAGGCCCTCCGCCAAGCTGACGCGCTCGAAATCGACCGGGGTGAAGGTCAGGGTGTCGGGCGCGGCGATGTTCGCCTCGGCCAGGCGCTGGCGCTTCCAGGCCTGCGTGGCCGGATGATCGACCTCGAAGACGCGTAAGGCCTCGTGCGGATTGCGATAGGCGAAGGTGTCGAGCCCGGCGCCCAGCACCACCAGCTGGCGCACGCCGCGTTTGGCGCTGGCGGCGACCGCGGTTTCGGCGAAGCGGGTGCGCGCGGCGATGAACAGCCGCATGCCGCGCTGGCCGGGGTTGGCGACCGCCTCGGCCTCTAGGGTCCGCGGACTTTCACCCAGGATGCGGACGGCCAGCGGATCGTGAAAGATTCGGCCCTGCTCGAGGAGCTGATGTACCGCGCGATGGGCGGCGGCGCGCTGGGCGGTTCGGCTGGGCTGACCAATCTGCATGGGCGCAGCTTAATCCGGCCGCGCACCGCCGAAAAGAACAAAGTAGAAACATCGGTATGATTCACAGTCGTCACCGCCGCCCGAACAGCCGCTCGATGTCGGCCAGCTTCAGCTCCACATAGGTGGGGCGGCCGTGATTGCACTGACCGGAATGCGGCGTCGCCTCCATCTGGCGTAAGAGGGCGTTCATTTCGGCGGCGCTCAGCCTGCGCCCCGCGCGCACCGAGCCATGGCAGGCCATGGTCGAGCAGACCGCCTGCAGCCGTTCGGCCAGGGCCAGCGGCGCACCGTTCTCGGCCAGGTCGTCGGCGATGTCGCGCACCAGGCCGGCGGCGTCGGTCTCGCCGAGCAGCGCCGGGGTCTCGCGCACCAGCACGGCGCCGGGGCCGAAGGGCTCGATAACCAGGCCCAGCCTGGCCAGGTCGTCGGCATAACGGCCGACGCGCTCGGCCTCGGCCGGGTCGAGTTCGACCACCTCGGGCATGAGCAGGGTCTGGCGCACCGCGCCGCCGGCCTCCAGCTCGGCCTTCATCTTCTCATAGACGAGGCGTTCGTGGGCGGCGTGCTGGTCGACGATGACGATGCCATCGGTGGTCTGGGCGACCACATAGGTCTCGTGCACCTGGGCCCGGGCCGCCCCGAGCGGATAGGTGGTCGGATCGATCACCTCGGCCGAGGGCGCTGAGTCATAGTCCAGTTCCGCCCGGCCGGACGGCTCGGACAGGCCCGCGAAGCTCGGCGGCGCGGTTTGCGGCGTCCAGCCACCGGCGCTCCAGGCCGAGAAGCCGCGCGAGGGCCCGCCGCCCGGACGAAACCCGCCCAGCGCCGCCGAGGCCACCGTGGTCGAGGCGCGGTGGCCGGCGCCGGCCAGGGCGTGACGCAGCGCCCCGATGATCAGGCCGCGCACCAGGGGCGGATCGCGGAAGCGCACCTCGGCCTTGGCCGGATGCACATTGATATCCACCAGTTCCGGCTCGAGATCGACATAGAGGGCGGCCGTCGGATGCCGGTCGCGGGCGAGAAAGTCCGCATAGGCCGCGCGCAGCGCCCCGGCGAGCAGCCGGTCGCGCACCGGCCGGCCGTTGACGAACAGGTACTGGTGCGCCGCATTGCCGCGTGAATAGGTGGGCAGGCCGGCATAGCCGGTGAGCGCCACGCCCTCGCGCACCTGGTCGAGCTGCAACGCATTGGCCTCGAAATCCGCGCCCAGCACCGCGGCCAGGCGCTTCAGGCGGCCCTCCGGCCCCTTTGTCTCGGGCGCCAGGCGCAGCGTGCGCCGGCCATCGATATCGAGGCTGAAGCCGACCGCCTCGTGCGCCATGGCCTGGCGCTTGACCTCCTCGGCGATGGCCATGGCCTCGGCCCGCTCGGACTTCATGAATTTCAGCCGGGCCGGGGTGGCGTAGAACAGGTCGCGCACCTCGACCCTGGCCCCATGGTCGCCGGCGAAGGCGGCTGGGCGCGCCTGTTGCAGCGAACCGGCAGCGGTGGAGAGCGAGAAGGCGTCGAGCGATCCGCGCGCGCGGGCGGTCAGGGTCAGCCGCGCCACCGAGCCGATCGACGGCAGGGCCTCGCCACGAAACCCCAGGGTGGCGATGCGCAGCAGATCGAAATTGCCCTCGGCGTCCAGGCTGAGCTTGGAGGTGGCGTGACGCTCCAGCGCCAGCGGCAGCTCGTCCGCCGTCAGGCCCTGGCCGTCGTCGGCGACCAGGATGCGGGAGAGTCCGCCGCCATCAGCCTGCACCTCGATGCGGCCAGCGCCCGCATCGACAGCGTTTTCGATCAACTCCTTGACCGCACTCGCCGGCCGTTCGACCACCTCGCCGGCGGCGATGCGGTTGACGGTCTCCGGCGGCAGGCGGCGGATGGGCATGGACGACAGTCTAACCGATTCCGCCCTTTCGTCTCAGGCCTCGGCCTTCTGGCTGATGAAGCGCACGGCCAAGGTTGCAACCGGACATGCGAGCCGCCACCTTGGGCCCATGTTCTTCCCGAACCAACGTACCGCGCGGGGCGCGCGTGGTTTCGCCCTCGTCGCAGCGCTGCTGGCTATCGCTCTTCCCGCCACGGCCGCGCCGACCTGGTGGCACATCACTTCGGGCCGCTCCGAGGTCTGGCTCATCGGCGCGCCCAACCTGACCTCGAAGAGCTTCGGCTGGGACAACCATGCCGTCGCAGAAAGGCTGAAGGGCGCCAGCGCCCTGATCATAGAGCCGCAGGTCAGGGGCAACCTGATCGGCCTCGCCGGCGACCTGTTCGGCGCCGCCCACGCCATGCGTTCGGACACGCCGCTTGAGCCGTCGCTGCCGCCGCCCCTACGCCAGCACTTCCAGGCGGTCCGCACCAGCATCGGCCAGGGCCCCGGCAAATACGCCGGCTGGAAGCCGTCCGCCGCCGGCGTGATTCTGACCAACGACTATCTGAAGGCCCAGAACCTTGAGACCGGCGACACGATCAAGGTGGTGCGCCGGATGGCGCATGGCGCCGGGGTGCACGAGTTGCCCTCGGGATCCTATGACGGGGCGCCGATCATCACCGCCGCCGAGCAGTTGAACAGCACAGGCCAACAGACCTGCCTCGCCGCATCGCTGCACGACATCGACCAGGCCCCGGCGCGCCTGCACATGGCCCAGGACTGGGCGCGCGGCGTCATGCATCCCAACCCGACCGATCCGGCCGATCAGGCCTGCTTCAACGCCATGCCGTCGCTGAAGAACCTCAACGACCGGCTGATCGGATCCGAGGCGCAGGCCGTTGTCGACGCCCTGAAACGTCCCGGCCGTTCCGTCGCGGTCTTCGACCTGGGCGCCACCGTCATGCCCGGCGGCGTGCTGGACCGCATCCGCGCTCACGGCGTCACCGTCTCGGCGCCGGTGCCCTAGACCTCTCCCAAAGTGAGAGCTTTTTACAGCCCAGGCAGCTTGATGTGGTTGCCGCTGGGGGCGGTGCGGGCGATGACGATCTGCCGGCCGCCGGTCAGCTTCTGGATACGCTGGGCCTCAGCGGCCGCATCGATGGGCGTGGCCTGCGCCGCGCCGGCCTGGTCGGCGGTCAGGGCCGCCGGCTGAGCCGACGGCTTGCCCTTGCGCCAGAACATCACCCAGTCGGCGAAACCCTTGTCCTTGTGCGAAATCGCGCCAAACTCGTCGTCGACCACATAGCGGATCATCGGATCGGCCTGGTCGGCGCCGGCCTTGGTGGCCAAGAGCTTCTCGCCCTCGGAGCGGCTTTCCGCCGCGCGCTGGCCGAGCAGGGCCGCGCGGGCCTGGCTTTCCGGCTGCAGCTCCTGCGGCCGGGGCTCGCCCGGCGACGGCGGTCGCAACGAATAGTCCGGCGGCACCACCAGCGGCGCCTTCGACACAACGCGGAACTCGTCCGGAACCACCTTGACCAAGCCGAGCGCTTGGCGCGTGCTCTCGCAGCCGCCGAGGGCCGTGCCCGCAACCAGCAGCGCAACCAGCGCTACGCGATTGAAACCCATCAAACTCATGCTCCTTCCGAGCGCCCCGGCGTCTCGATAGCGCATTCCGGCTACGGGCGCCAACGGGCTAGGTCGTCGCGGGCCTGGCCGTCAGCAGGCTGTCGAGCACCAGCAAGGCCACGCCTAGGCTGATCGCGCTGTCGGCGACGTTGAACACCCAGGGAAAGTGCAGGCCGGAAAAGTCCAGAAAGTCGAAGACCTGACCCCAGCGCACCCGGTCGATAATGTTGTTGCCGATGGCGCCGCCCATGATGAGACCGATCGCCGCGCCGCTCAAAACCCGATCGATGCGGCGCACCCAGAGCCCAAGGGCGACCACGACGCAGGCGGCGAATCCGACCAGCAACCACCGGCCAAGGTCGCCGTGGGAGTGGAAGATCCCGAAGGCGACGCCGGGATTCCAGCCGCTGTTCAGCTGAAAAAAGGGCAGGATGCGCACGGGCGCGCGATCGATCAGGTCGAACGGGCCGAGCAGCCAGGCCTTGACCGACTGGTCCAGCAGCACAACCAGGGCCGCCAGAAAAAACGCCAGCCAGCCGTTGCGGTTGACCTGCGGTTGGCGCGCGCTAGCGGCCATGCTGGGCGTCCCACCAGGCCACGGCGTCGGCGTCGCGCAGCGAAAGGTCGGGATAGCGGGGATCGCCGCCGACCTCGGGCAGCACACGCCAGGAGCGGGCGCATTTGCGGCCCTCGGCGCGCAGGGGCTCGACGGCCACCCCCGCCCCGTCGTCGAGGCGGAAGGCCCCGGCCGGTCCATCGCCCGCCATCAGGCTGGCCTGGCTGGTGCGGAAGACCTCGGCGGCGTCCAGCCCATCGAAGGCCGCCATCAGGCCCGGATCGGCGATCCAGACCCGCGGCGCGGCTTCCAGGGCGGCGCCGATGCGCTTGTCGCGCCGCTCGATCTCCAGCGCGCCGGTGACCACGCGGGTCACGGCCTGCACCCGCTCCCAGCGCGCGGCCTCGACCGCGTTGCGCCAGGCGGCCGGCGTCTCGGGGATCCCTCGCAAGGCGTTGGAGCCGGCATGCGGAAAGCGCGTCTCCCAGGCCTCCTCCATGGTGAAGGCGGCGAGCGGCGCCAGCCAGGCGGTCAGTCGCTCGAACACCAGGTCCAGCACCGTGCGGCAGGCGCGCCGGCGCAAGCTATCCGGCCGGTCGCAATAGAGGACGTCCTTGCAGATGTCGAAATAGAGCGCCGAAAGGTCGTTGGAGCAGAAGTCGGCCAGCGGCCGCCAGACGTCCTGGAACCGGTAGGCTTGGTAAGCCGCACGCACCTCGCCATCCAGCGCCCAGAGCCGGTGCAGGACAAAGCGCTCCAGGGGCGGCATGTCGGCCAATTCGACCCGCTCGGCCTCGCTGAACCCTTCGAGCGCGCCCAGCAGGTAGCGGACGGTGTTCCTGAGCTTGCGATAGCCGTCGATCGTGCTCTGCAGGATGGCCGGACCGATCCGCGTGTCCTCGGAATAGTCGATCATCGCTACCCACAAGCGCAGGATCTCGGCCCCGCTCTGTCGGATGACGTCCGCCGGGTCCACGGCGTTGCCGAGCGACTTCGACATCTTCTCGCCGGTCTCGGTGACCGTGAACCCGTGGGTCAGGACCGACTCGTACGGCGCGCGTCCGCGCGTGCCGCAAGCTTCCAGAAGGCTCGACTGAAACCAGCCGCGGTGCTGGTCGGAGCCTTCCAGATAGAGATCTGCGGGCCAGCGGGTATCGGGGCCCCGCCGTGGGGAACCATCCTCCCAATGCGAAGCGTTCTGGGCCGCGCGGCTCTCCAGCACGAAGGCGTGGGTCGAGCCGGAATCGAACCAGACGTCGAGAATATCCTCGACCTTTTCGTAGCGGTCGGGATCGTGGTCGCCGAGGAAGTCGCCGGCCGGCCGCGTGAACCAGGCGTCGGCGCCCTCGGCGGCGATGAGGTCGACGATCCGGGCATTGACGTCGGCGTCTTGCAGCGGCTGGCCGGTGATCTTGTCGACGAACATGGCCAGCGGCGAACCCCAGGCGCGCTGGCGGCTGATCAGCCAGTCGGGCCGCGTCTCGACCATTGAGCGGATGCGGTTTCGCCCTGCCTCCGGATAAAAGGCCGTGGCCTCGATCGCCTCCAGCGCCGTCTCGCGCAGGGTGCGCCCGCCATGAAGATTGTCGTTCAGCGGCTCGTCCATGCGGATGAACCATTGCGGGGTGTTGCGGAAGATCACCGGCGCCCTGGAGCGCCAGGAGTGTGGATAGGAATGCTCCAGCCGACCGCGGGCGAGCAGATTGCCCGCCTCGATCAGCTTTTCGATCACCGCATTGTTGGCCGGCCCGAACTTACCGGCCTTCTTGCCCTCGGTTTCGAGCACCTTCAGCCCGCCGAACAGGGGGACGTCCGGGTAGTAGGCGCCGTCCGCGTCGACGGTTTCGGGGATCTCGCGGTGGCCGTGCGCCAGCCAGACCGCATAGTCGTCGGCGCCGTGGCCTGGCGCGGTGTGGATGAAGGCGGTTCCAACGTCCTCGGTGACGTAGTCGCTGGCCAGCAGCGGCACCGCATAGTCGTAGCCGTCGGCCAGGGCCGCCAGTGGGTGGGCGCAGACCATGCCGAGCGGATTGACCGTCTGCAGCCGCGTCCAGCTCGCCACCTGGGCGACCGCGCGCACCTCCTCGGCCAGCGCCTCGGCGACGATCAGCCGGTCGCCCGGCTTGGCCCAGGGCTCGAACGCCAGGTCGGCGTTGATCGCGTCGACCTCATAGACGGCATAGGCGATGTCCGGGCTGTATTGGATGGCGCGGTTGGCGGGGATGGTCCAGGGCGTCGTGGTCCAGATCACCACAGAGGCGCCCAGCGCCGCGTCCGTGCCTTCGAGCACCGGAAACTTCACCCAGACCGTCGGGCTCACATGGTCGTGGTACTCGATCTCGGCATCGGCCAGCGCCGTGCGCTCCACCGGGCTCCACATCACCGGCTTGGAGCCGCGATAGAGCTGGTCTGACATCAGGAACTTGTGGAACTCGGCGACGATGGCCGCCTCGCTCGAATAGTCCATCGTCGAATAACGTCGCTCCCAGTCGCCCAGCACGCCGAGGCGCTTGAAGCCCTCCATCTGGACGCCGATCCAGCGGTCGGCCTCTTCGCGGCAGCGCGCGCGGAATTCGGCCCTGGAGACATCGTCCTTGCGCCGGCCCTTGGCGCGAAGGTCTTCCTCGACCTTCCACTCGATGGGCAGGCCGTGACAGTCCCAGCCCGGGAGGTAGTCGACATCGTAGCCGAGCAGGAAGCGCGAGCGGACGACGAAATCCTTCAAGGTCTTCTGCAGCGAGTGGCCGATATGGATGGCGCCATTGGCGTAGGGCGGCCCGTCGTGCAGCACATAGAGCGGCGCGCCCGCTGCCTGGCGGGTCTTGCGCAGGGTCTTGTAGAGGTCCTGCTCGGCCCATTGCTCCAGGATCTCCGGCTCCTTTTTCGGCAGGCCGGCGCGCATGGGGAACGGGGTCTCGGGCAGAAAGACGGTCTCGCGATAGTCGCGGCCGGTGGTCGTGTCGGGTCTGGCGTCGCCAGGGGAATCGGGGGGGGCCATGATCGGCTCCAGCATGGGTTCGAACAAATGCGCGGACAACCCGGCGCGCGCCGCCGTGATCGGCGGCTTCACGCCGGGCGGTTAATTCGAAACCCGAAAGGAACCCTGCTCATGCCCGGCGCTGTACCAGAGCCGGGCCGTGGGCGCGAGCCTTTCGAAGGTCGGGCGAGATTGTACGGCATCGTAGAATTTCTTGCTTGCCGTTGCGGCGCCCTCGCCGCATCAATTCGCCCAAGAACGCCGCACCCAAGCGGCGACGATCATGATGGGAGAGGACGACATGGCGAGCATCGCAGCCCTGGACGAGAAGACCGGCCGCAAATTCTATCTCGACGACCCGGACGACCTGAAGCCGGGCGAGAAACTCACCTTCATCCTCAACCTGCACGGTGGCGGCTCGGTCGGCGCCTGGCAGCGGGCCTATTTCCCGGCCGTCGACTACAAGGATAAGTACCGGCTGGTCATCGCCACGCCCTCGGCCGCCACCAAGGAGCCCGCCCGGCGCTGGGTCGGCGAAGCCGATGACGAGCACCTGCACAACATCGTCGACTACGTCTTCGACAAGTACGGGCCGGAAAACATCAAGAGCTTCTGGCTGGCCGGCCACTCCCAGGGCGGCATGACCTCAAACCGCCTGCTGCGCGACGATCCCTTCTTCCAGGACCGGGTCGACGGCTGGCTGAGTCTCTCCGGCGGCCGCATGGGCCCGGCCGAACGGGCGCCCGGCTTCGGTCCGCCCCTGCCGCCCGGCCAGACCATGAACATGCCTCGCCCGGCGCCCGGCGGGCCGCCGACCTGCGATTTCTCCTTCATCTACACCACCGGCGAGCATGAGATCGTCGCCTTGCCGCAGAGCTCGCCCTGGGCGGAGAAGTATGGCGCGGGGCCGCGCGAGCGGCGGCCCGACATCGTCGACACCGAAGCCGGCCAGATCTACGACACCGGCCGCCAGGAGTTCTCCACCAAGGGCTGGGGCCTGCTGCCGAGGCCGGGGACGGCAGAGGTCTATGTCTATCCGAACGGCAAGGATGGCCGCGTGGTCGCCGACGTCGTGCGTCTGGACAAGGGCCACACTGAAGGCCTGGAGCCGAGGGTCACCGAGGAGCTGATCAAGCTGATGGTCTCCGCCTCGGGCGGCAAGGCGCGCACGGCGACCAAGGCCAGCGCCCAGGCGGAGTGAGCGCCTAAACCTCGTAGAGGTCGTAGAAGAGTTCGATCGGCGCAGCGACGCGGAGCGCCGGCAGCGGAAACGAACGCCACGGCGCCGCGATGTCCACGGTCTCGATTTTGCGCAGGAAGGCGGCGCGCAGATCCGGCTTCACCGCCTCGCGATGGTCGAGGAACTGGTCCCAGCTCGAGGTTCCGCGCAGCCGCACGCGCTCGGGCGGCGATCTGGACTCACCGTAGGCCGCCGGGAACAGCCGGCGATAGGCGTCCAGATTGTATAGCCACGACCCACCCTGGACGGTCCTAGCCGCCGGCCATGTCTTGCGGACAAAGGCGAACATGGCCTTCAGCTCGGCCAGCCGGCGGGGCATCTTGGCGCAGCTGAGCGGACCAATCCCGTCGGCGCTGTCGCGATTGCTGAAGTGAATTCGCACGACACCGTCGGCGTCCGGCGGATCGCAGCTGAAACAGCTGAAGGCGCGCCGATCCGGCGGTGGGACATCGTCCGGCGCGGTCACATAGAAGGTCTTGGTCCAGTCGAGCCTCTGCTCGGTCGAAGCAAGCGCTTCCAGCGCGGCCACATAGGTCAGCCATTCCGGCGGCAGCGGCCCGAGTTCCACATCGCCCAGCCCAAAGCGCCTTTGCAGATTGGTGTTGTAGGCGAGGGACTCGGCCAGCGGGATCGCGGCGCGCGCGGCCATATGCTCGGCGAAACGCAGTTGCAGCGCGAAATAGTCGCCGAGCCGCTCGGCCCGCGCGCGACGTTCTGAATCCCGGTTCAGCGCCGCCGCCGGATGCGAATGGGAATGGGTTGCAGTCGCGGCCGGAAGCCCAACTCCCAAACCAGACCCCGGAACAGTACCGCCAGGTCGAGGTCCCAGTTGACAACGCGCCGATCCAGAGCCGATACCCCGCGCGCCCTCGCGTGGCCATGCGGGGCGCGTGTCGACGGAGCGGCGGCGGCCATACGGCCGATCGAGCCCAGGAATTCGATCAAGGCCCGCATCAGCACCTTTTGCCGGCTCGCCAGCTCTGGGGTCTCGTCGCTGACCACGCGCTCGGCGGTGGCCAGCAGGATGGCGTGCTTGTCAGGAAAGTACTGGTAGAGGGTGCCGATGCTCACCCCGGCCCGCTCGGCGACGCTTGTGGTGCTGAACCCGGCCGGGCCGTCGCGCTCAAGAACCTGAGCCGCGGCCTCGACAATGGCGTCCCAGGTGGCGCGCGACCGCGCCTGACGCGGCCTACGGCGTTGAAAGGTCTCACGATCCAGCGCCATCGGCCGCGACTCCCAAAAGCGAATGCCCGAACCCAACCTAATCGGCCAGTCTCGGGCGTCAATGAAGCGGGAGATGCAGAGGCCCATGACCGAAGACCAGGCCCGGCGCGAGGCCGGCGCGGCGATCTTCGCCGAGGACGACGTGGCGCGCTGCTACTACGCGCGGCCGGCCTATGCGCCGGCGCTGTACGATTTCCTGCTGGCGCGGGTGGAGGGGCGCGGGCGGGCCCTGGACCTGGGCTGCGGACCGGGCAAGGTCGCCATGGTCTTGGCCGGCCATTTCGACGAGGTGGTGGCCCTCGATCCCTCGGCGTCGATGATCGCCGCGGGCAAGGCGTCCGAGGCCGGGCGACGCCGCAACATCGTCTGGGTCAACGAACGGGCGGAAGCCTACGAGGACGACGCGGGCTTCGATCTGGTCACGGCGGGAACCTCGATCCACTGGCCCGATCCGGCCGTGCTGTTTCCGAAACTGGCCGGTTGGACCACGATCCTGGCTGTGCTCACCGACGCCCCGCTCTTTCCCGCGCCGGCCCCGCCCTGCGGCCAGGCCGCCTGGATCGATTTCCTGACCCACTGGCTGGCGCGCATGGGACGGCCCGCGCCGGTCGGACGGCCAGAGGGCGCCACAGGCGAGGAGGGGCCCCACCAAGCCTGGATGGATATCGCCGGCCGCGAGTTGTTCCGCCACATCGAGCGCCAGAGCGTCGAGGATTTCATCACGAGCCAGCACTCGCGCGTCTCCTGGAGCCGCGCCTCGATGGGCCAGGTCCTGGCTGACGATTTCGACCGGGCGCTCGACGACCTCATGCGGCCGTTTGCGACGAACGGGCGGCTCGATCTGGAGATCGCATCGGAACTGACCTGGGGTGCGCCGCGCACGACGGCCCGGCCATGAGTCCGGCGTGGCGCACTGCTGCGAGACTGTCACCAACCGAGCCTAATGAAGCCTCAAACCGGTTGTACTGACGCCCGCTGTTGGTGTTGCGTAAGGAGTATGTCGCATGGTCCAGGCGATTACGGTGGCGCCTAGCGCCGATGGATGGACAGTGAAATCCGAAGCCTTCGACAGCGAGATGTTCTTCCGCTCGGGCGCCGCGGCCGAGGCCGCCGCCTGCAGCCTTGGAACCCGCATCGCCCAGGTCGGCGCGGCGGTCGAGATCCAGATCTTCCTGCGCGATGGGGCGCTGGGCGGTCGCTATGTCTGCACGCCCCATAGCGGCAACTATACCCGATCGTAGAAAATTCAGCTTGCCGTCCCGGCCTGCCCGCCGCATCAATTTCCGCCAGGAATGACGGGAGGACGCCATGGCGAGCATCGCCGCGCTGGATGAAGAGACCGGCCGCAAATTCTATCTCGACGACCCGGACGACCTGAAGCCGGGCGAAAAGGTCGTCTTCCTGTTGAATATCCACGGCGGCGGTTCGGTCGGCGCCTGGCAGCGGGCC
Organism: uncultured Caulobacteraceae bacterium; assembly: GCA_937890965.1. Classification (GTDB taxonomy): domain Bacteria; phylum Pseudomonadota; class Alphaproteobacteria; order Caulobacterales; family Caulobacteraceae; genus Poindextera. Next base: position 21,712 of record CALAEG010000487.1, read on the forward strand.
TATTTCCCGGCCAACGACTACAAGGAAAAATACCGCCTGGTGGTCGCCACGCCTTCGGCCGCCACCAAGGAGCCCATGCGCCGCTGGGTGGGCGAGGCCGACGACGAGCACCTGCGCAACATCGTCGACATGGTCTCCGAAAAATATGGCCGCGAGAACATCAAGAGCTTCTGGCTGGTCGGCCACAGCCAGGGCGGCATGACCTCCAACCGCATCCTGGAGCAGGATTTCTTCAAGGACCGGGTCGACGGCTGGCTCAGCCTTTCCGGCGGCCGGATCGGGCCGATCGAGCTGCCCGCCTCCTTTTTCTCGCCCACCCGCGGCCCGATGCCGGCCATGCCCGCCGATGGACCCCGGCCCGGCAAGGCCGTGGCGCCCACGGGCGACCTCTCCTTCATCTTCGCCACCGGCGAGCATGAGATGGTCGCCCTGCCCGAGACCTCGCCCTGGGCGGAGAAATACGCCGCCGGCCCGCGCCAGCGCCTGGCCGACGTGGTCGACGACCAGCCGGGCCAGATTCACGACACCACGCGCGAGGGCAAATCGACTCCCGCCTGGGGTCTCGCCGCCCGGCCGGGAACCGCACAGGTCTACATCTATCCGAACGCCCGCGATGGCCGCCTGATCGCCGACGTGGTGCGCCTCGACAAGGGTCACACCGAGGGTCTGGAGCCGAACATCACCGAGACCCTCATTCGCATGATGGTCGAGGCGCCCGGCGGAAAGGCGCGCGAGGGCGCCTGACGCTTGCGCCTAATGCGTCGTCGGATCCGGCAAACCCAGGATGCGTTTGGAGATGATATTCCACTGCACCTCCTGGGAGCCGCCGGCGATGCCGCCGGCCTTGGAGGAGAGCACAAGGCGGGTCGCGGCCAGCTCCTCGGGCGTGAAGGCGTCCTCCTCCCAGCCCAGGCCCTGGTGGCCCATGATCTCCATGGTCAGCTCCGCGCCGTCGCGACGCAAGAAGGAGCCGACATTCTTGATGATCGAGGTCGCGGCGCTGGGCCCGCGGTTGCCGCCGCGTCCCTCGGCGGTGGTGCGCGCCAGGGTCTGCTGGAAGGCCTTCTGCTCCATTTCGAACAGGATGATGCGTTGGCGCAGGTCGCGGTCGGCGATGCGGCCGGTCTCATCGAGGCCGACATAGGCCTTGGCGAGCTCGGGCAGGCCGGGCCCCGAACCGCCGCGCGCATTGCCGGAGCCGATGCCGTTGCGTTCGTGCTGCAAGAGCCGCTTGGCGATAGTCCAGCCGCCGTTCAGCGGCCCGACCAGGTTCTCTTTCGGCACCTTTACGTCGGTGAAGAAGGTCTCGCAGAAGGGCGAGGCGCCTGAAATCAGCTTGATCGGCCGCGTCTCGACGCCAGGGGTGCGCATGTCGATCAACAGGAAGCTGATCCCCTCATGCTTCTTGGTCGGGTCGGTGCGCACCAGGCAGAAGCACCAGTCGGCGAGGTTGGCGCCCGAGGTCCAGATCTTCTGGCCGTTGACCAGATAGTGGTCGCCCTTGTCCTCGGCCTTGGTCTGCAGGCCGGCCAGGTCGGAGCCGGCGCCCGGTTCCGAAAACCCCTGGCACCAGCGCAGGTCCGCATGGCTGATCGGGATCAGGTGGCGCTTCTTCTGCTCCTCGGTGCCGTATTCCAGCAGGGTCGGCCCGAACATCATCACGCCCATGCCGCCGATGGGGTTGAAGGCGCCGATGGCCGCCATCTCCTCGCCCAGCACCCGCGCCTCGGCCGCCGTCAGCCCGCCGCCGCCGTAGGCTTTCGGCCAGGTCGGCACGCCCCAGCCCTTTTCGCCCATGCGCTGGCGCCAGACCTCGTCATCCTCGGTGAGCTCGCGCATGGTCCCGCCGGGGCCCATGACGCCCTGATGCGCCAGGCTGCGCGGGAAGTTGTCGTTCAGCCAGGCGCGGGCCTCGGCGCGGAAGGCTTCCGTTTCGGTCTCGGCTCCGAAGTCGGCCATGGGCGTTTTCTCCTCCTCGCCGGCGGCCGGCCGTTCCGCGGACGCTCGATGCTTCGCGCCCCGCCGGCCATCGTCCCGCTCGGTCCTCGAAGGCTAGGACCCTGGCCGCCGCCGCGTCAACGGCGTTGCACGGCGGCCTTGACGGATGCGCGCTGCGGGTGAACCTCACCGATGAGGAAACGAAAACGGGCCGCGCCTGAACGATCGGCCCATCACGGAGCAAGCCCATGACCGACGCCGCGATCGAACTCGAAGGCGAATTCCGCGCGCCCCGCAATCTCTTTCAGCACGTCGAAGGGACAACGAAAGGCGCCGGGTCAATCCACAATGACGCCGTGGCGTCCAAACTGGGCTTCAAGGGCGGCACGGTGCCGGGCTCGGTGCACATGAACCAGTTCGTGCCGCTGATCCTGAACATCTATGGCGACGCCTGGCTTGAGCGCGGCACGCTCTCGGCCTTCTTCACCCAGGCGACGGTGGACAATGAGCGCGTGCGGGCCACCGCCGAGCGCGGCGACGAGCGCGTCCGCCTGCGCATGTACAACGAGCCGGGCGACCAGGTCTGCGAGGCCACGGCCAGCCTTGTCGTCCCGGACGCCGGCGCCGAACTCGTGCGCCGCATGGCCTCGCAGGACCCGGCCGCAGAAGGCCGCCTGCGCATCCTGGCCGATCTGAAGGTGGGCGACGAGCAGCGCGACATCCCGCTCAGGCTGGACCGCGAGATGCTGCTGCGCACGCTGGAGACCATCACCGAGGACATCCCCGCCTATCGCGACAAGAACGTCCTGCCGCCGGGCTTGGTCATCCACCTGGCGCATGGCGTGCGCTCGGTGGTGCTCGGCCAGCAGAAACAGGCGGTCGGCCTGTTCGGCGCGCTGGAGATCCGCTGCCTCAAGGGGCCGTTCCGCGCCGATGTGGACTATGTGGCGCGCACCGAGATCCTGAAGCTCAGCGAGAGCCCGCGCACGGAAAACGTCTGGTACGACGTCACCATCGCCGATGCGAAATCCAAGGAAGACGTTGGTGTCGTGCGCTTTCTGATCCGCCTGATGAAGGGCTCCTCGCCGCTCTGGGCCGAAGAGATGAAGGCCAAATAGACACCTCTCCCAAAGGGAGAGCGGTCTTGCCCCGCGCTCAAGCTTCACCGATAAACCTACCCGGACGGTTCCTCCGCGCGAGCGGAGGCCAAGAGGGAATGCGGTGAGGGGGTCGTCCCCGAATCCGCGCTGTGCCCGCAACTGTGAGCGGCGAGGGCCGCGTCCATATCGCGTCATCTAAGGCGCGACGCCACTGAGGCTCATCAGCTTCGGGAAGGCGAGGATGCGAACCCGACGACCCGCGAAGTCAGGAGACCTGCCGTCCAAGTCGCTCGTCCGGGGGTCCGGGTCCAGACCCCAGGCGCGGGAAGGCGTGCGCGCCTTCCGTCGCAGCGGCATCGACCGCCGCTGCGCCAAGCGAATCCCCGCTTTCGGCGTGACACGGTCCTGATGAAGGGACGCAAACGCGCCATGACTTGCGCAAGATGGACTTACCTAGCCTACCCCGCCTCCGCCGCGGCGCTGCTGCTGGCGACGGCCGCCAACGCCCAGGACGCAGCCCCGCCGGCCGCCCCTGGCCCCAACGTGATCGTCACCGCTACGCGGGTGCCGGCGACGCTGGCCACGACGCCGGACGTCTTCATCATCACCGACGCCGACATCCAGGCGCGCCAGGCGACCTTCGCCGCCGATGTCCTGTCGACGGCGCCGGGGGTTGTGGTGACGCAGTCCGGCGCCTTTGGCGGCCTGACCGGAGTTTCGATCCGCGGTGCGCCCACCGACAAGACCCTGGTGCTGATCGACGGGGTTCCGGTCAATGACGCCTCGCAGCCATCCGGCGGCTACGACTTCGGCGGGTTCGACATGGGCGACATATCCCGCGTCGAGATTCTCACCGGGCCGCAAGGCGCGTTGTGGGGATCGGACGCCATCGGTGGCGTCGTCGCCTTCACCACCAAGGAGCCGAATGGACTGGAGGCCCGTATCGAGGGCGGCTCGTTCGACACCTGGCGCGCCTCGGCCTCGGCGGGGAAGAGCACCGCGCGCTGGGCGCTGGGCGCGAGTATTTCGAGCTTCGACACCCAAGGGATTTCCGCCGCCGACGTGCGCGACAACTATGCGGCGGTCGGCCTGCCCGGCTTCCACAACAGCGAAAAGGACGGCGACCATGAGATCACCGCCGATATCCGTGGCCGGTTCGAACTCAATGATCAGGTCGGCTTCGACGCCCAGGTGCGTTACAATCGATCCGTCACCCAGATCGACGGCTTTCCGCCGCCCGACTTCATCTTCATGGACACCAATGATGTCTCGGTGAGCGAAAGCGTCGAGACCTTCGGCCGCGCCCGTATCGCCGGGCCCTGGGGCCTGAAGAACGAGATCAGCGTCAGCGACTATCAGATCGAGCGCGGCGGCCACGGCCAGTCCGGGATCAACGGCTCCATCGCCAACCGTCAGGTCTATCGCTGGACCGTGGCCAGGGGGACGCCCGACGATCTGATCTCCTTCGTCGCCGGGGCCGAGCGGGAAAACACATCCGCCAGCGTCTCGACCGGCGAACGGTTCGACCTCGACGCCACCTCGGGGTTCGCGGTGGCGCAGCTGCATCCGGTGAAGCCGCTCACCGCCATCTTCAGCATCCGCTACGACGCGCCGGATACGTTCAAGGCCCAAACCACGTTCCGCGCCGGCGCGACCTACGACCTGGGCTGGGGGTTCAGCGTCCAGGGCTCGTTCAACCAAGGCTTCAAAACCCCGACGATCAGCGAGACGGTCTGCGACTTCTGCTTCAGCCCGCGCGTGCCCCTGCAGCCCGAGCATGCCCAGGGCTATGACGGCGGCCTGGCCTGGACGTCCACCGACAGCCGCGTCTCGCTGAAGGCCACGGCCTATCATCTGGACATAACCAACCAGATCGAGTTCGCCTCGAGCGGCCACTACATCAATATCGCCCGCACCCGCACCCAAGGGGTGGAGGCCCAGGCTGATGTCGTTCTGGGCGCCGGGTTCCGCGTCCAGGCGTCCTACGGCTATGTCGATTCCATCGATGCGACGACCGGCGTGCGGCTGTTGCGCGTGCCGCTCAACACTGGCTCGGCCAGCCTGTTGTGGACCCGCGGCAAGTTCGACGCGGCCTTCACAGTGCGCGGCGAGGACAACGACCACGATCTGGGGCTGGATAGTTCGGACACGATCCGGCCGGGCTTCGTGGTCGTCGACCTGGCCGGCGGCTATGGGCTGAACGACCACATCCGCCTGACCGCGCGCATCGAGAATCTCGCCGACGCCCACTACCAGCAGGTGTTCGGCTTCGGCGAGCCCGGGCGCGCCTTCTATCTCGGCGTCAGGCTGAAGGATTAGCTCCGCTACACTCCTCTCCGTGGGGAGAAGGACTAGGCGGCGACCCAGCGGTCGGGGTCGAGGGCGGCGGGGTCGTCCAGGGCCATGTCGTCCCAGTCGAGATCGGGCGGCGGGCTGAGCGCCGCGGCGATGATCGCCTGCAGTTCCGCGGCGCTGGTGACGCTGACCAGGACCGAGGTGGCCTCGGGACGCGAAAGCGCGAAGCCCAGCGCCGCCTGCAGAGGATCGGAGCGACCTTCGGCGATCATCCGGCGCACACGCGAAAGCCGCGAGGCCGCGCCTTTCAGCGGGCCCGGCACCCGGTCGGGCGGCAGGAACAGAATGCCTTGCAGAAAGATCGAGCGCAGCTGCACCTCGACCCCCCAATCGGCCAGGGTGGCGAGCGTGCCGTCGACCAGGAGGCGCTGGTCGAGCAGGCTGGCGGGCGCCTGGATGATGTCCGGCTTGAAGCGCTTGACCACGCCAAGCGGATCGTCGGAGGCGAAGACCGAGACGCCGACATATTCGAACAGGCCCTCGTCGCGCAGCTTTAAGAGCCGGGCCCACATTTCCGGCCCGTGCGGCCCGAAGAGATCGCCGGCGGCCTGGACGATGATGGCGTCGGCGCGCTCGAGCTTCAGCCGGCGCAGGCTGGCCCTGGCCTCGGCCTCGATATGGTCGGGACCCCGGTCGGCGCGGCCGGTCTTCAGCACGACGCGAAAGCGGCAGGGCCTTGGCAACTGCTCGCCGACCACGTCCTCGGCATAGGTCGCGCCGTTCGAGGTGTCGAACACGGTTAAGCCGGAACGGGCGGCAAGGTTAAGAATCTCGCCGATTTCCGCCTCGGGCGAACGGCCGCGCGGGATCACCGAACCGCCGAGGCGGAACTGCGCGGCGCCGAAGCCCAGCTTTGAAAGCGATACGCTCACGAAGAACCCCACAGGCGGCTTTTTTGCCCTGATCGGAGGTCGAATATGGCGGGAAACGATTAAGGAAGCGGAATTGAGCGGGGTTAACTGTGTCTGAAAAACTTGACGCGGCCCGCGCCGGGGCCAACCTCCAAAGCCATGGGCTTCGAGCTTCCGGAATGGCCGCTGTTCGGGCTGGACGAGGATGTGCGGCCGGCGCTACGGCGCTCGCTGGAGGCCTGCAAGCCCGCGGCGCTGGTCACCCTCTATAAGGTCGAGGGCGGGGGGCCGCGACCGCCGGGCACCCAGATGGTCTTTGCCGAGGGTCTGGTGGCCGGCTTCCTTTCCGGCGGCTGCGTCGAGGGCGATGTGGCCATCCACGCCGCCGAGACCCTGGCCGATGGCGAGCCCCGGCGGCTGATCTATGGCGAGGGCGGACCCTGGCCGGACATCCAGCTGCTGTGTGGGGCGCGGATCGAGATCCTGGTCGAACGGGTCATGCCCGACGACGCGGCGGCGGCGCGGCTGCTCACCCTGATGGACGACCGCCGGCCGGCGGTGTGGAGCACCGACGGCCGCGAACGCAGCGTCGAGGCGGCCGCCTTCACCGCCCACGAGCTTTGCCTGGCCTCCGAGGACCCCTTCCTGGTCGCCCGCCTGCACGAGCCCAAGCCCAGGCTGGCGGTGGTCGGGGCCGATCCGACCGCCCTGGCCATCGCCGCGCTCGGCGCCCAGGCCGGGTTCGAGACCACCCTGATCCGGCCCAAGGGCCCGATCGAGCCGCCGCCGCTGGCTGGCGTCGCCTATAGCCGCGCCGAGCCGGCCGAGGCCTTCGCCGAGGTCGGCATCGACCCCTGGACCTCGATCGCCATCGCCACCCACGACTGGGACACCGACCAGGACGCCTTGTTGGCGGCCCTGCCCTCGTCCGCCTTTTATATCGGCGTCCTGGGCGCCAAGCGCAGGCTGCCCGAGCGGTTCGCGCGATTGAGCGCGGCCGGAGTCACCGACGACCAGCTGGCGCGGCTGCGCGCGCCCATCGGGCTCGATCTGGGCGGCAAGGCGCCTTGGGAGGTGGCCGTCTCGGTGATCGGCGAGATCGTGGCGGAAAAGGCCGCCGGCTACAGCCGGTCCAGCACCAGCACATCGACCACATCGCCGACCGCGCCCACGGGCGCGCCGATCCCGCGCCGGATGAGCGCGCCGGACTCGGCGAAGACCTTGACCAGCGAAGAGTCCTGATCGCCCATCGGCTCGGCCCATAGCGCGCCGTCGGACGATGACAACCTCGCCCGCGCCCAATGCTCGCGCCCGCTATTGGCCGGCATAGGGCCCTTGAGGCGCGCGCTGGCCAGGTTCGGGCCGGGCTCGCCGCCCTGCATGGCGGCCAGCAGGGGTCGCAAGAACAGCTCCGCGCAGACCAGGGCCGAGGCCGGATTGCCAGGCAGGCCGAGCACGCGGCGGCCGTCGCCGAGCACTCCGAACCAGGTCGGCTTTCCCGGCCGCACCCGCACGGTCTCGACGCTGAGCTCCAGGCCCAGCCGCCCGAGCGCCGGCTTGACCAGGTCGTGGTCGCCCACCGAGGCGCCGCCCAGGGTGACGATCAGCGCCTCGGGCGCGGTCGTAACCGCCGCGGCGATGGCCGCCTCGTCGTCGCCGGCGCGGACCGTGCGCACCGTTCCACCGCCCCAGCGCGCGACCAACAACGAGAGCATGGGCCCGCCGGCGTCGAAGATCTGGTCCGGACCCGGCGAGCCTCCCGGCGCGATGATCTCCTCGCCGGTGGAGAGCAGGACGACATCAATGGCCCGCGCCACCTTCAGGCTGGCGCGCCCGGCAGCGGCGGCGAGGCCGATGCGCCAGGCGTCGAGCCGCACCCCCGGCTGCAACAGCGTCTGGCCCGCACGGAAATCGCCGCCGCGCGGGCGGATGAAGCTGGAGCGATCGTCGGCGGCCGGCGTCTTCACCCGATCCCCGTCGCGTATCGCCTCTTCCTGGATCACCACCCGGGTCGAGCCATCGGGCGCCGCCGCGCCGGTGAAGATGCGCACGGCGTCGCCGGGCTCAAGCGGCGTGCGATAGGAATGGCCGGCGGCGCTTTCACCGACGATGCGGAAATCGTCGCCCGGCCCGGCCACCGCCCAGCCGTCCATGGCCGAGGAATCGAACGGCGGCTGATCGCGCGCCGCGGTGACGGTCTCGGCCAGCACCCGGCCGAACGCAGCCGCGATGGCGAGCGTCTCGCTCCCGACTTTGCCGGCCAGGGCCAGCATCCGGCCACGGGCCTCTTCGACGGAAAGGTCCTTCACGCGTCCTCGCGCCTAAAGTCGCCCGAGGCGCCGCCGGTCTTGGAGATCAGTCGCACACCCTCGATGGTCATGGCCTTATCGGCGGCCTTCAGCATGTCGTAGAGGGTCAGGCACGCCACTGAGACGGCGGTCAGCGCCTCCATCTCCACACCGGTCCGCCCCGTGGTCTTCACCCGCGCGGTGACGGCCAGGCCCGCCCCGCCGGCGTCTTCCGACACCTGGACCACCACGTTCGACAGGCTCAAGGGGTGACAGAGCGGAATCAGTTCCGAGGTCTTCTTGGCGGCCATGACGCCGGCGATCTCCGCCGTCGCGCGCACGTCGCCCTTCTTGCCCTCGCCGGAGAGCGCCAGGGCCAGGGTTTTCGGATCCATCCGCACCAGACCCGCCGCCACGGCCTCGCGCGCCGTGTCGGGCTTGTCCGAAACATCGACCATCCGCGCCCGGCCTTCACTGTCCATATGGGTCAGCCGGCTCATTTTTCGCTCAGGCGCGGCATGATCTCGACGAAGTTGCAGGGCTTGTGGCGGCTGTCGAGCTGGACCGAGATCACCTTGTCCCAACCGTCCTTCACCGCCCCGTTCGAGCCCGGCATGCAGAAGACGAAGACATTGCCAATGACGCCCGCCGTGGCGCGCGATTGCAGCGTCGACAGGCCCACCGTCTGGTAGCTGACCATGTGGAAGATCACCGAAAACCCGTCGATCCGCTTGTCGAACAGCGGCTCGATCGCCTCGGGCGTCACGTCGCGCCCGGTGAGCCCGGTGCCACCGGTGGTGAGGATGACATCGACCTCGCCGGACGCCACCCAGGCCATCACCTGGGCGCGGATCTTCGCCCGGTCGTCGGGAACCACCGCCTTGCCCGCGAGCCTGTGACCGGCGCCGGTCAGCCGCTCGACCAGCACGTGGCCGGAGGTGTCGCTCTCCTCGTCGCGGGTGTCGGAAATGGTCAGCACGGCGATCCGCGTCGGGACGAGCGTGAGGCTCTCGTCGATTCGGCCGCCAGGGGCCGGGAAGGGCGCGTTCATGGTCGTCTCCAGCAAAGGGTCAGACCCAGTCTAGACCAAATGGACGCATCGGACATCGCGCGCGGAGGCTTAAGCCTCGGTCGGGTATCCGCCCTCGCGCCAGGCCTGCATGCCCCCATCGAGGGCGATGGCGCGGGTGAAGCCCAACTGGCGCAAGGTGAGCGCCGCCAGGGTAGAGATATTGCCGAACTCGCAACAGGTGACGATGCGCAGGGTGGGATCGGGAATCTCCTCGTTCACCCTCAGCTCCAGCTGTCCACGGGGCAGATGGCGCGCGCCTGGGATGTGGCCGGCCTTGAGGTCGGGACCGCGCGGCCTAGTCCCACCTTGCCGCGTCGCTGCGGTCCTGCTCCGTGGGTTCGATCCAGCGGGCGCCATCCGGGCCGTGTTCTCTCTTCCAGAAGGGGGCGCGGCTTTTCAGATAGTCCATCAGGTGGTCGGCGGCCTCGAAGGCCTCGCGGCGGTGGGCGGCGGCCGTGGCCACGAAGACGATCGCCTCGCCCGGCGCGATCTCGCCGATGCGATGGACGATCAGCACGTCGTGCAGCGAAAACCGCGTCCGCGCCGCGTCCGCGATGCGCTCGATCTCGGCGTCGGTAAAACCAGGATAGGCCTCCAGCTCCAGCCGCGTCACCGCGCCAGCGCCGCCACGCGCGATGCCGGTGAAGCTGACCACCGCGCCGGTCTCCTCGCGGCCCTGGCAGAAGCCGCTCAGCAGCGCGCCGGGATCGAAGGCTTCGCTCTGCAGCCGGACCACCGCGCTCAGCCCCCGCTCATGGGACTGAGGAAGGCGACCTCGGCGCCCGCCGCGAGCGCGATGTCGCCACGCACCAGCGCCCTGTCCACCGCCGCCTGCACGCCGGCGGCCGCCAGAGCTTCGCCCAGCGCCAGATCCTCGGCGGCGAGTCGGTTCTTCAGCGCAAAGAGGGTCGCCGGGGTCGGATCGACGAGGCGTTCGCGCCAGCCGGCGACGTCGCGCAGCCGGCCGAACAGGAGCACCCGCACCATGCGCCTAGCCGCCGGTGGTCGACATGTGCCGCGCCAGGGCCGGCGCGGCGCCGGGCTCGATGTGGAAGTCGTGACCCTTGGGCTTGGCGTCGATTGCCGTGCGGATGGCGGCTTCCAGCCCGACCTCATCCGCCCCGCCGCGCAGGACGGCGCGCAGATCGTTGGCGTCGTCGCGGCCAAGGCAGGAGTGCAAGACGCCGGTGCAGGTCAGCCGCACGCGGTTGCAGCCCTCGCAGAAATTGTGGCTGAGCGGGGTGATCAGGCCGAGCCGGCCACCGGTCTCGGCGATGCGCACATAGCGCGCCGGACCGCCGGTGGTGAGCGGCAGATCGGTGAGCGTCCAATAGCTCTCCAAGTCCCGCCGGACCTCGGCAAGGGACAGGAACTGGTCGGTGCGATCCTCGTCGATCTCGCCCATGGGCATGGTCTCGATCAGAGTCATATCCATGCCCAGGCCGTGCGCCCAGGAAATCAGAGCGGGAATTTCGCCGGCATTGTCAGTCTTCAGCGCCACGGTGTTGATCTTCACCGCCAGCCCCGCCGCGCGGGCGGCTTCGATGCCGGCCAGCACCCGGGCGAGGTCGCCACCCCGGGTGATGTGGGCGAAGAGGTCGGGGTTCAGCGTATCCAACGAGACATTGATCCGCCTGACGCCCAGCCGGGCCAGGTCGGCGGCGTAGCGGTCGAGCTGGGTGCCGTTGGTTGTCAGGGTCAGTTCGTCCAGCGCGCCGGTGTCGAGATGGCGCGACAGCTTTTCCACCAGGATCATGAACCCCCGGCGCACCAGCGGCTCGCCGCCGGTGAGGCGAAGCTTCCTCACGCCAAGGCCGACGAAGGTCGAGGCCAGGCGATCCAGCTCCTCCAGCGTCAGGACCTCGGCCTTGGGCAGGAAGACCATGTGCTCGGACATGCAGTAGACGCAGCGCAGGTCGCAGCGGTCGGTCACCGAGACGCGCAGATAGGTCACGACGCGCCCAAAGCCGTCCACGAGCGGCGGCTTGGCGGCGGTGGACCGGAGGGCGGAGGCGTCGTACGGCGTCATCGTGCCGCTGTACATAGAAAGGAACGGGCCGTGGCGACAGGGGTAGCGACGGATACGACCGTCGAAGCCATCGTGCTGGCCGCCGGATTCGGCGCCCGTTTCGGCGGCGGCAAGCTCACCGCACCCTGGCGGGACGGGGTATTGCTCGACGGCGCGCTGATCGCCGCCTTCGCCGCGCCGGTGCGGACCATAAGCGTGGTCTGGGGCGCGGACCCTGCCGTGCCCGAAGCGGCAAGGGCCTTCGCCGAACGGATGGACGAGGCCGGGCGACTAAGACTGGTCAACGCGGTGGACCACGCCGAAGGCATGGCCGCCACCTTGCGCGCCGGAATCGCCAGCCTGGCGACCGATACCACCGGAGCCTTTGTCTTCCTGGGTGACATGCCGCGTGTGCCGGTCGCCGTCTTTGCGAAACTCGCCGATGCCCTCGCGGCTGGCGCGCCGGCCGCCGCCCCGCTGTTCGAGGGCCGTCGGGGCCACCCGGTCCTGTTTTCCGCCCCGCTCTTTCCACAACTCCTGGCGCTCACGGGCGACGAAGGCGCGCGCGCCGTCCTGCAAAAGCTGGGCGGCGCCCTGGCGACCGTCGAGGCCCCGGACGAAGGCGTGCTGTTCGACATCGATCTCCCAGGTGACATGGCTAGGGGGTAACCCCTCCCCTCGCTCAAATCTAATGGACTAGCCTTTCACGAAGGGCAGGCTGGAGGTCGGGGTTCCGTTCAGGGCCAGGAGCGCGTTGGCGACCGCGGCGGCGATGACCGGGGTGCCGGGCTCGCCGGCGCCGGTGGGAGGGTTGGTTGAGGCGAGGATATAGGTCTCGACGGTCGGGGCCTCATTCATCCTCAACACGCGATAGGCGTCGAAATTGGTCTGTTCGACCACCCCGTCCTTCAGGGTGATCTTGCCGAACAGAGCCGCCGACAGGCCGTAGCAGACCCCGCCTTCCATCTGGGCGGCGATCAGGTCGGGCGCGATGGCCGTGCCGCAATCGATGGCGCAGACCACACGGCCGACGCGCGGTTCGTTGCCCTTCATCGTCACCTCGGCGACCTGCGCCACCACCGAGCCGAAGCTCTCGTGCACGGCCACGCCGCGCGCAGTTCCCGACGGCAGGGGCTGGCCCCAACCGGCCTTTTCGCAGGCCAGGTCGAGCACGGCGCGATGGCGGTCGGCGCTGCGGCCAGCACGCGTATAGAGGGCGCGGCGGTAGTCGGCCGGGTCCTTGCCCGCCTTGCGGGCCAGCTGGTCGATGGTGTGCTCCATGGCGAAGGCCGTATGGGTCGCGCCCACCGAACGCCACCAGAGCACGGTCACCGGGAACTCCGGCTCATAGACCTGGGCGTCGACCACCGGCGTCGCGGCCAGATAGACCGAGCCCTTGACCCCCTCGACGGTGGTCTCGTCAAAGCCGCCGCCGGTCAGCGAACCCTTGGAGATCGACTGGGTCACCACCCGATGACGCCAGGCGGCGGGATAGCCGTCAGCGTTGGTCCTGATCGACACCAGGTGGTGGGTAAGGGGCCGGTAGAGGCCGCCGGTCATGTCGTCCTCGCGGGTCCAGACCAGCTTCACCGGCCGGCCGCCGCCGACATGCTTGGCGATGTGCACCGCCTCGACGACATAGTCGGAATGGTTGTTGCCACGCCGCCCGAACGAGCCGCCGGCCGGCAGGGTCTCGATCTCCACCGCGCCGGGCAGGGTCCCGACCACCATGGCCGTATTGATCTGGTCCAGGGTCTGGATCTGCGAGGCGAAGGTGAGCTTGACCCGGTTGCCGTCCACCTGGGCGACGCAGTTCATCGGCTCCATGGTGGCGTGGGCGAGATAGGGGAAGTCGTAGGCGGCGTTGAACAGCGGTCCGTCGAAGGCGCCGGTCGCATCGCCCTTGGTTTCGAAGACCTGCGCCTTCACATCGCCCTGGCCGGCGGCGATCCGGTGATAGTCGGCGAGCATGACGTCGGATGAGCGTTTCTCCGCCTTGTCGTCATTCCAGGTTACCTTAAGGGCGTCGCGGCCCATGCGCGCGGCATAGGTGGACTGGGCGATCACCGCGACGCCGGTGGGGATCTTCACCACATCGACGACGCCGGGAACCTGGCGCGTCGCGCTGTCGTCGAACGAGGCCGGCTTGCCGCCGAAGCGGGGCGGGTGGGCCACCACCGCCGTCAGCATGTCGGGCAGGTGGACGTCCTGGGTGTAGCGGGCGGTTCCGGTGCTCTTGGCTGGGGTGTCCTTGCGCGCTACGCGCCGGGTGCCGATCAGGCTGAAGTCGGCATGGCGCTTCAGCCGGGGTGACTGCGGCGGCGTCACCTTGGCCGCCTCGGCGATCAGGTCGCCGAAACTGGCGAAGCGGCCCGACGGCCCGTGGGCGAGCACACCGTTCTGCACGGTGATGTCGCTGACCGGGACGTTCCAGCGCGCCCCGGCCGCCTGCACGAACATGGCCCGCGCGGCGGCGCCGGCGCGGCGGTACTGCAGCCAGGAATTGGCCATGGCGGTCGAGCCGCCGGTGCCCTGCACACCGAACAGGGTGTTGGCGTAGAGCTTGGCGTTGGCGGCCGAGGGGACGACCTTGACCTTGTCCCAGTCGGCGTCGAGCTCCTCGGCGACCAGGGCGGCGAGGCCCGCATGATTGCCCTGGCCCATCTCCTGGTGCTTGTTCATCACCGTCACCGACCCGTCGGGATCGATCTTGATGAAGGGACCGAAGGCGCCGATGTCGAGATCGCCGCTGCCCATCGACATCAGGCCGGCCATGCTCTTCGGCGAGCAACCGACCACCAGCGCGCCGCCGACGACGCTGGCGCCGATGATCAGGCCGCGGCGGGTGGCCGAGGCGGCCTTGACCTTGGTGATCGCGTTCATGCCGGCGCTCCAACGCTCGCGGGCTGTCCGGCCGCGTCGTGGATGGCCGCGCGGATGCGCTGATAGGTGCCGCAGCGACAGATATTGCCGGTCATGGCCGCGTCGATGTCGTCGTCGCTGGGCTTCGGTGTCTTGGCCAGCAGGGCCGCGGCCGACATGATCTGGCCGGACTGGCAGTAGCCGCATTGGGGCACGTCGGCCTTGATCCAGGCCAGCTGCACCGGATGGGTCCCGCCCAGGCCCTCGATGGTGGTGATCTTCATGCTCGCCGCCGCCGAAACCGGGGTCTGGCAGGAGCGGATCGCCGCGCCGTCGGCATGCACGGTGCAGGCGCCGCACTGGGCGATGCCGCAGCCGTACTTGGTGCCTGTCAGCTTCAACTCGTCGCGCAGCACCCAGAGCAGCGGCGTCTCCGGCGCGGCTTCGACCGCATAGGTCTTGCCGTTGATGTTCAGATTGATGGTCACAAGGCCCTCCCGGACGCTCTGATTTGCGCTCATCTTAACACTGTTCAGGTTAGAGCGCGCGGGCAAAAAACTGCCGCGCCTGGCGCAATCGGTCTAGAAATCGCGTTCATGGACGCCTTTCCCGCCTTCTTCCCCCTGGCCGGCCGCACCGTCGCCATCGTCGGCGAAGGCGAGCCGGCGGAGGCCAAGGCGCGACTGTTCGAGGGCTCGCCGGCCCGGCTGCTGCGCGTCGGCGAGGGCCTGGCGCTCGAGCCGGCGGCTTACCAGGACGCCAGCATCGCCTTTATCGCCGCCGGAGACATTGCCTTCCGCAAAGCCGCCGCGGCGGCCGCGCGGCAGGCCGGCGCCGTGGTCAATGTGGTCGACCATCCGGAGCTCTGCGACTTCCACACCCCGGCCCTGGTCGATCGAGGCTCGGTGGTGGCGGCGGTGGGCACGACGGGGTCGTCGCCGCTGCTGGCGGCCCTGCTACGCAACGACATCGAGGCGCGCATCCCCGCCGGCGCCGGCCGGGTCGCGGCTCTGTTCGGCGCCATGCGCGAGCGGCTTCGCGAAAAACTGCCTGATCTGGACGCCCGCCGAGCCTTCCTGCGCGAAGCCCTGACCGGTCCGGCCGCCGAGGCCGCCATGGCCGACGACATGGCCGGCGCGCGCCGGCTGCTGGAGGCGGCGCTGGACGC
Organism: uncultured Caulobacteraceae bacterium; assembly: GCA_937890965.1. GTDB lineage: Bacteria > Pseudomonadota > Alphaproteobacteria > Caulobacterales > Caulobacteraceae > Poindextera. Next base: position 37,354 of record CALAEG010000487.1, read on the forward strand.
CTGGGACGCCGGCGCGATCCGCGAGGGCCGCCTCTGGATCGTCGAGGATGGCGCCGCCGACGACCTGCTCAGCCTGCGCGCCGCCCGGGCGCTGGCCCAGGCCGATGTCCTGATTGCCGATGACGGGGCTGCGCCCGCGACCTTGGCCCTGGCGCGGCGCGAGGCGCGACGGCTGGCCACGGCCGATCCGGCGGAGTTGAGCGCCATCGCCGCCCAGGGTCTGCAGATCGTCTGGGTCGGCGGCCAGGCCATCGACCCAGGCCTGCTCAAGGCGCTGGCGGCTCGAGGTGTCAGGATCGAACGCCTCAGACCCGCCCCGGCTTAAGCGGTCATTTCAGGCCGTCGCGGACGTTCGAGGCCTTGTCCAAATGCATCTGAACGACAGTCGCGGTCTGGTTGGCGAAGTCCTTGATCCGCGGGCTGTCGCCGTTCGCGCCATAGGCCTTCATGATCGTCAGCGCGTCCTGGTGGGCCATAACCTGACTCTGCATATAGGCCTTGTCGAAATCGGCCGGCGCGGCGCTGGTCAGCTCGTCCAGCTTGGACTTCTTGTCGGCCGGCAAATCGGTCGGCAGGCTCAGCGTCGCGCCCGTCGCCTTGATCGCCGCCTTCAGCGCCGCGGTCGACTGGGTGTGGTCATGGATCATCATGGCGGCGAAGGCCTTCACGTCGGCGTTCTTGGTCCGCTTTTCGGCCAGCTTGGCGGCCTGGATCTCGAACATGTCGGTCGAAGCGGCGGCATCGACGAAGTCGGGCGTCGTGGCCGTGGCGGCGGCGGCGCTGACCGAGGCCTGGGCCGCGGAAGCGTTGGCGTCGCCGGCCGAACTCATCGCCGACCCCGCGGCGCTGGCGGCGGCGGCGGCGCTGTCCGCGGCCTGGGCGGCGCTGGCGGCCGCATCGGAATTGTTGGCCGGCGGGTTGCACGCCGTCAGAAGCGCGGCAGCGCTGGCGATCAGAAGATAGCGATGCATGAGGTGAGGCCTCCCAGGTCCCGGGCTCGCCCGAGCCCAAGACCAGAAGCTCAGGCGGCGGTGATCGGTTCCCGCGGCGCGGCGCGGCCGGTGATTTCCGCCAGCGCCGCGGCGACCTGGGTCACGTCATAGGGCTTCTTGATCAGCGGCGCGTCGAAGCCCTGCGGCGCGAACTTCGAGTCGCCATAGCCGGTGGCGAAGATGAAGGGCACGCCGAGCGCGGCCAGGGCCTGGGCGACCGGCAGCACCGACTGGCCGTTCAGATTGGCGTCCAGCACCGCCGCGTCCAGCGGCAGCTCGGCCATGCGCAGCCCCTCTTCGACGTCCGCCGCCGATCCCACCACCTTGGCGCCGGCTTCCGAGAGGCCCGCCTCCAGTTCCAGCGCCAGCAACAGGGCGTCCTCGACGATCAGCACGCGCAGGCCCTTGATGCGGCCGGCGGGATCGAGATAGGGCGCGCCGGCCGAGGCGCCGGTCAGGCTCGGCGCCTCGGCGATGGGCGCGGGCGCGGGCGAGGCGGCCGGCTGGTCGGCCAGGGCCGAGGCGCCGGCGACCAGGGTGGCGCGCACGCCTTCGCGGCGGTGTTCGATGCGCGCCTCGCCGCCCAGTTCGCGGCCGGTGACCTTGTCCAGGAGCGTGGCGCCAAACCCGCGCCGGGTCGGTGGCGCGACCGGCGGGCCGCGGCTTTCGATCCACTGAAGTTCAAGCCCGCCATCGCCGGTGGCCCGCCACGCGACATCGACCCGGCCAAGCTCGGTGGAAAGGGCGCCGAACTTCACCGCATTTGTGGCCAGCTCGTGCAGGGCCAGCGACATGGCGTTGGCCGCGCGCGGGGTCAAAAGCAGGTCCGGCCCCTGCCAGCGGGTCTGGCCCGGCGCCAGGCCGCCCAGCTCGGCGGCGGCGATATTCTGCATGCCGGCGCCGCGCCAGCGCGTGGCGGTGAGCAGCTGGTGGGCCGAGGCCATCGACTTCAGCCGCCCGGCGAAGGTCTTCAGGAAGCCCTCGAGCGAGGAGGCCTTGCGGGCGGACTGGGCGGCCAGGGATTGGACGGCGGCCAGCACGTTCTTCACCCGGTGGTCGAGTTCGGCGACCAGGGTCTCGCGCTCGGCCTCGTCGCGCTTGCGGGTCACCTCCTCGGCGGCCAGGGCGGCGAGATCGGTCAGGGCCGCCAAGCCGACCTGGGCGCAGGCAGGCCCCGGCCTGGGCTCGTCGAGGATGATAACGCCCAGAACCGGCCCCTCGGCGGCGAACAGCGGCGCGGCGGCATGGAAGCCCTGATCGTCGGTGGAGACCACGGCCTCGCGCAGACCGCGCCAGCGGGTCTGCAGATCGCCGGCCGGCGGCCAGTCGCATCCGGCCGGTGCGACCTTGGCCTGCACGCGCACCTGGCCGTCCTCGAACAACGCGATCACCGCGCGGGAGACGGAAAAGGCCAGCGCGGCCAGGCTGGCGATGCGCTGCAGACGGGCCTGAGCCGCCGGGTCCGCCTCGGCAGAGGCCAGGCGCGCGGCGTTCATCTCAGGCGCTGACGGCTCCGCTGCCTCGAGGCGATCCATAAGCGACCACTGAAGCCCCTTTTGCGGCCGTCCGATGTCGGACGAGCCGGAACAAATCATTCTGGTTAGAGAACACCTTGCGAAGGGATAAGGAAAGCGTCATGCAGCCGCTTGCCGCCGTTCCGCTCAAGCTTGGGTTTCGGAACCGCGTCGCTCGCGGTTGCGTTCCGGACTAAGCTTCAGCGTTTCTCTCACCCTATCGATGCCTCGGAGACCTTCCATGCCCGCCAGCACCGCCATCGACGAAACGGCAGACCGCGTCGACAAGACCCTCAAGGACGCCGAAAAGAACATCAACGACATGACCGAGCGCGCCCAGCGCACGATCAATGAGGGCCTTGAGACCCTGCGCGTCCAGGCCCGCGCCTATGCCGACACCGCCGGCGACTCCATCGACGTCGCCCAGCGCTATGTGGCTGAAAAGGTCCAGGAACGGCCGCTTACCGCGACCTTCACCGCCCTTGGCGTCGGCGTGCTGATCGGCATCCTGCTCGCCGGCGGGCGCCGGTGATCTTCAGAAAACTGCTCATGGCCTTTGTGGCGATCGCGTTCCTCGCCACATCGGCGTCGGTCGTGGTCGTCGCGTTGGCCTTTGCGCTCTATGCGCTCGTCCGGCCCATGCTGGGCGACGCGGGCGCCAGCGCCGCGGTCGCCGGCGCCTTCGCCGTGATCCTGGCGATCGGCGGGTTCGCCGCCATGCCGCGTGGGAGAAAACGCCCTGGGACCGGTACGCCCGCGGGCGTGGCCGAAGACCTGATGGAGCTGGTGCGCGACAAGCCGATCGCCTCGGCCGGCGTGGCTCTGGCCGCCGCAATCATGGCCATGCGCAATCCGCGAGTCATTGGCGAGATCGCGCGGGCCTTCGTCCAGGGCCGCCGCAAGCCCACCCGCTAGCTACAGGTCCACCGCCGGAACAGTTGTTCCGAAGCCACGTTGAAGTCTCCACGCGACGCGCCATTCCCGGCCAACGTCGAACAAGTGGAGAGGACGTCATGCTGAGCTGGGCTCTGATCTTTCTCGTGGTGGCCCTGGTCGCCGGCGTGCTTGGTTTCGCCGGCATCGCCGGCGCGGCCGCGGGCATCGCCAAACTGCTGTTCCTGGTCTTCCTGGTCCTGTTCGTGATCTCGCTGGTCATGCACGGCGTGCGTGGCCGCGGACCGGTCGTCGGACCCTAAAGCCTAAAGGTCCACCACTTCAAAGCCGTCGCGCTCGACAAGGCGCGCGGCGATGAGGCTGCGGTGGCATTCCTTGGCGTCGGCCTCGAGGCAAAGCAGAGCCGCGGGGCGCGCCGTCGCAATATTGGCCGCCTCGGCGAGTTCCGCCTGGGCGGCCGGTTCGTTTTCCAGATAATCGGTATAGAGGGCCTGCATCTCCGCATGGCGCCCGGCGCGGGCGGCGATCCGGCCCGCCGGCGGCGTGCCGAGGGCGCGCAGATGGACATAGTCGATCCCCGCCTCGTCCAGGCTGGCGGCCAGCAGCTTTTTGGAAAACCCGGCCCGGCGTGAGGCGGCCACGGCGCGGACATCGACCAGCACCTCGACCCCCGCCGTCTTCAGTCGCTGGATGACCTCGGCTTGAGTCGCGGCCTGATAGCCGATGGTGAACAGTTTCATCCCGCGCCTCCTTCGCCTATGCAGCCTTGCCAATGCTTACAGGGACGCCGCATGGACGACATTGTCGCTTACCAACCCCGAGCCCACTCGCTTCGGCTCGAGACAAAGACCGGAGCCGGCGATTTCGCCTATCTCGATTTCGGCCCGGGCGAACGGCCAGTCGATGCGGTCTTCCTGCACGCCAATGGCTTCAACGCGCGCACCTATCGGACGATCCTCGCCCCCCTGGCCAGCGATCTTCGCATCCTGGCGCTTGACCTTCGCGGCCACGGTCGCACCCGCGCTCCCGCCGCTCCGGAGGGACGCAATACCTGGCTCGACCTGGGCCAGGACCTGGATGTCTTCCTGGAGACGCTCGATCTCAAGACTGTGGTGCTGGCCGGCCATTCCATGGGTGGGACGCTCAGCCTGTTCGCCGCCGCCGACCTTCCGGAACGCGTCCGCGCGCTGGCCCTGTTCGATCCGGTCGTCCTGCCGCCGGAACGCGGCGCCGGCGAGCCGGCGAACTCGCCCCTGGTTCACGGCGCCTCCAGGCGGCGGCGGCATTTCGACAGCCGCGGCGCCGCCGTCCAGTCCTACCGCGGCCGCGGCGCCTTCACGACCTGGACCGAGCCCATGCTGGTCGACTATGTCGAGGACGGCTTCAAGGACCTGGCCGATGGAACCGTCGAGCTGGCGTGCGCGCCGGAATGGGAGGTGTCCAACTACCTGGCCCAGGCCCACGATCCTTGGGAAGCCTTCGCGCGCAGCCGCTGCCCCATCACCATCCTGCGCGCCGAAACCGCTTCGACCTGCAATGTCGACAGCCGCATCGACCAGCTGACGGCCGACGGCCGCATCAGCATCGAGACCATCCCCGGCACGACTCACTTCCTGCCGATGGAACGCCCGGACCTGGTGCGGGCGACACTGCGCAAGGTGATCGAAGCCTAGCGCCTTAAGGCGCGTCCGCCGCGCAGGCGGCGCAGAGGCCGTGGGCTTCGATGGTGACTGAGGTCAGGCGGTAGCCGGCTTCGGCGCCGACGACGTCCATGTCGGCCGCCGCCCTGGGCTCGACCTCGGCGGTGGCCCCGCAGCAGTCGCAGATCAGGAAGGCCGCCGCATGGGTCTCGCCGACCCGGCGGCAGGCGACATAGGCGTTCAAGCTCTCGATCCGATGGGCCAGGCCGTGGCGTTCGAGGAATTCCAGCGCGCGATAGACCGTCGGCGGCTTGGCGGCGCGGCCGCCGGCGTGAAACTTGGGCAGAAGATCATAGGCCTTCACTGGCTGGCCGGCGCGCAGCAGCATTTCCAGCGCGCGGCGTCGCGGCTCGGTCAGCCGCTGGCGCTCGGCGGCGCAACGGCCCTCGGCGGCCTTCAGCTCCGCCTTCAGCCCGGCCCCGGCAAGGCCCGGTTGGTCATGCGTATGGGTGCAGCCTGTTTCCATCCCACCCTGAGGTAGGTCCGATCGCCCGGCCACGCAAGTTGGCGATCGGTCGCGCCGATCAGGCGAACAGCCTGGCGAAACGGCGCTTCTCGCGGCTCTTCCAGCCCGCGCGATGATAGGCGTCCGAGCCGATCAGCGGCACCACCGTGGTGGCCTCGGCGAAGACCATCTGTTCGTAGGTCACGTCCACCTTGCCCCAGGACTGCGCCTCCTTCAGCGTCGAGGAGGAACAGGCTCCGTCGCGGACGTCGGCGACGGTGATCTGCACGGCGTATTTGTGCATCTCCGCCTCGATGCCGAGGATCTCGGCGCAGACCACGGTGTCCTGAGCGAAGTTCTTCGGCACCCCGCCGCCGACCATGAACAGGCCCGTGGTCTTGGCGGCGATCTTCACATCGGTGAGTTCGCGGAAATCGGCCACGGCGTCGATGCTGACGTAAGGCTGTTTGGCCTTGATCCGCTCCACCTGGTGCTTGACCAGGCCGAAGCCGGCCGAACTATCGGTGAAGGCGGGGCAGAAGATCACCGCCTCTTCCTCGAAAGCGGTCTGGATCAGCGAGCCGGGCTTTTTCGCATTGTCCGCCGCCAGCCACTTGCCGATCTCGTGGATGAATTCGCGCGAGGAATAGGGGCGTGGCTCCAGGCTGTCGGCGATCTCCTTGATCGCGCCATCACAGGCCTGCAGCTCTTCCTCGTCGATATAGGTGTCGTAGATGCGGTCGATATAGAGGGCGCGCAGGTCGCGGTCGTCGACCTCGGCCTGGGCCTGATAATGCTTGAAGCCGAGGGCCTCGAAGAAATCCATGTCGATGATCGAGGCGCCCGTGGCCACCACCGCGTCGATCATCCCGAAGCGCACCATGTCGCGATAGACGTGCATGCAGCCGCCGGCGCTGGTCGAGCCGGCCAGCGTCAGCCAGACCGAGCAAGCCTTGTCCTCAATGGCCATCGAAAGAATGTCCGCGGCCCTGGCCGTGTCGCGCGAGGTGAAGCTCATCAGGCGCATGGCGTCGATCACCGGACGCGCGTCGTAAGCGGTTATGTCGACGTGCTCGACCGTCTTGGAGAGCAGTTCGGCCTTGGTGTTGGGCTTGGTCATGAAGGTTCCAACCTTGAACGCCCCTCCCCGTGCAGGGAGGGGTTGGGGTGGGTAAGCGATTGAGACGTGGGGATAGGCGGCCTGATCGCCGCTATCACCCTACGCCGGCCTATCTGCGCCGACGCTTCTTTCCACGGGCGCGCGACAGTTTGACGACCGTGCCGGTCTCGGTGCGCGGCGTCGGGATGGAGGCGGGGGCCAGGCCGTACATGGAGGCCATGGGCGCGTCCTTGACGATGGCCGCGTCGAGATCGCCATAGCCGTTGAAACGGGTGGTCATGGCCACCCCATAGGCGCCCATCATGCCGATCTCGACATAGTCGCCCTCGCCGATGTCGTCGGGCAGCCAGAAGGGTCCTGGCATGTGGTCGAGGGAGTCGCAGGTCGGGCCATAGAAGCGGAAGGGTTTCAAGGCCGCGTCGCTGGGTTCGCCATCGCGGACCAGCTTGACCGGGAACGGCCACCGCGAATGGCTAGCGTCAAAGAGAGACCCGTAGGAGCCGTCGTTCAGATAGAGCGCGTCGCCCTTGCGCAGCTCGACGCGGGTCAGCACCGATGAGCATTCGGCCACCAGGGCCCGGCCCGGTTCGCACCAGAGTTCGGTAGTCTCATGCACCATCATCTCGGCGAAGCCGCGATCGATGGCGTCCATGTAGAAGCCGAGGCTGGGCGGCACCATGCCGGGATAGACGGAGGGGAAGCCGCCGCCGACATCGACCACATCGGCGAAGACGCCGGCGCGAACCAGCGAGCGCGAGGCCTGGGCCATGGCCGCCTGATAGGCGGTCGGGCGCATGCATTGGCTGCCGACATGGAAGGAGACGCCCATCAGGTCCTGGGTTGCCCGGCGCGCGGAGAGCAGCAGCGACGGCGCCTCGGCCGGCCCGACGCCGAACTTGCCGGCGAGCGGATAGGAGGCGCCCTCGGTGTCCACCGCCAGCCGCACGATCAGGTTCAGATCCTTGGCGGCGCCAGTGGCGTCCAGGATCTTGGCCAGCTCGTCCTCGGTGTCGAAGGCGAAGGTGCGGATGCCGTGATCGAAATAGGCCGCGGAGATGGCGCTGCGGTTCTTCACCGGATGCATGAAGGCCATGCGCGCGCCGGGAGCATGCGTCGCCACCAGCTCGATCTCGGGCATGGAGGCCACGTCGAAGGCGTTGACGCCGTTCTTGGCCAGCGTCTCGATCACCCACGGCGAAGGGTTCGCCTTGAGCGCGTAAAAGACGTCGCCTTTGAAAGTCTTCTGGAACCAGCGCGCCGCTAGGGCCACGGCGCCCGGTCGCACGAGTGCGACAGGACGTTCCGGCGACCGCTCACGGACCAGGTCCAGGGGCGAATGGTACGTGTGCAATTCACGTAACCCCCTGCAAATTGTTAAACCCAGGCCGGCGTTAGCAGCGCTTTTTAGGACTTCGGGTCCGCCGGAGCGCGCGATGTAGGGAATGCGGGCGGCGATGTAAAGCCTTAATCGGCCAAGGGAAGTTGCGGGGCCGGCCTTGCGGCCGTCGCGAAAGTTTCGCAAGGCTGCGCCATCAGGGTGCTTTTGAACGAGCGGGACGATACCGGCGATATGTCAGCAGACGGCGTCATCGCGGTTCACGCCGCCTCCAAGACCTTCGGCGCGCGCCGGGCGCTGGACGCCGTTAGCCTGAACGTCGGCAGGGGCGAGATGATCGGCCTGATCGGGCCTTCGGGGGCCGGCAAGTCCACCCTTTTGCGCGCCATCAACGGTCTGGTCGTCCTGGATACGGGCGAGGGGACGGTCGAGGCTTTCGGCCAGAGCGTCCAGCGCGCCGGTCGCGTTTCCGAACGCGTGCGCCAGGTGCGCGCCCGCATCGGCATGGTCTTCCAGCAGTTCAACCTGGTCGGCCGGTTGAGCCTCTACAACAATGTCGCGCTGGGCATGTTGGGCCGGATCAACGTCTGGCGCGGCCTTTTCGGGCTGTGGCCGCCAGCGGAGAAGATCGCGGTCATGCAGGCGCTCGCCCGCGTTGGGGTCGCCGACCACGCCGGCCAACGCGCCGGCACCCTCTCCGGCGGCCAGCAGCAGCGGGCGGCGATCGCGCGTGCGCTGGTTCAGGGCGCCGAGGTCATCCTGGCCGACGAGCCGGTCGCTTCGCTGGATCCGGTCGCCGCGCGCCGGGTGATGGAGCTGCTCTGCGACCTGAACGCCAAGGACGCCATCAGCGTCGTGGTCAGCCTGCACCAGGTGGACTACGCGCTGCGCTACTGTTCGCGGGTGGTGGCGCTGAAGGCCGGCCGGGTCGTCTATGACGGGCCCAACACCGGCCTCGACCACGCAAAGCTCGTGGAGATCTATGGCCCCGAGATCGAGGACGCGTTCTGGGAAGGGACCCCGAAATGATCCGCCGCGCCCTGACGGCCCTCGGCCTGCTCGCCGCGCTGGTGCTGGCCGGCTGCGGCAAGGACGAGTCCAAGACCTTGCGATTTTCCTTCGAATCCGCATCCGACCAGGGCGGGATGAGCCAGCGCTGGCAGCCGGTGCTCGACGACCTGCAGAAACAGAGCGGCCTGAAGGTCGAGCCCTTCTTCGCCTCCAACTACACCGCCGTGATCGAGGCCATGCGCTTCAACCAGGTGCAGGTGGGTTGGTTCTCGGCCCTGCCCACCCTGGAAGCGATCCGCCGCGCCGACGGCGAAATCCTCGGACGCATCACCGACGAGGGCGGGGCGCGCGACTATGAATCGGTGCTGATCGTCCGCAAGGGCTCCGGGATCACCCTGGCCGACGTACTCAAGTGCGACAAGCGGCTGAACTTCGGTATCGGCGACGCGCGCTCGACCTCCGGTACGCTGGCGCCGATGTCCTATCTGTTCATTCCGCGCAACATCGACCCGCAGAACTGTTTCAAGGTCGTGCGCTCGGCGAGCCATCAGGCCAACCTGTTCGCGGTCGCCAACGGGGTGGTGGACGTGGCCACGAACAACAGCGTCGGCCTGCAGTTCGCCCATCGCGACGAGCCGGCGGCGGCCGACAAGATCCAGGTGATCTGGACTTCGCCGCCGCTGCCGGAATCCTCGATCGTGGTGCGCAAGGATCTCGACCCGGCGATCAAGGCCAAGCTCAGTCACTTCTTCCTGACCTATGGGACCGCGCCGGGGCCCGATGGCGATCGCGAGCGGCGCAACCTCAAGGCCCTGACCTTCGGCGGCTTCGCCGCGGCCGCGCCCGACTACCTCGATCCGGTCAAGCAGATGGACGCCGCCGAGACGCTGTACGACGCGAAAAAGGCTGGGGATCCGGCCAGGATCGCCGCGGCGCAAAAGGCCTATGACGCGGTGCTGGCCGACATCGCCGCCCACCAGCCCACCGCCCAGCGATGAGCGCCGAGCCTGACAGCGGCATCCCGCCGCCGCCGGTAAAGCCACTCGTCCAGCGGCTGATCGACCTGGTCCTCTGGGGCGGGATCGCGATTGTGCTGATCGCCAGCATCGGTCCGGTGGAGTTGCGCCGACTGCCGCTGATCTTCACCAACTCCGCCAATACGCAGGATTTCGGGCGTGACTTCTTCAACCCGGACTTCAGCCAGTGGCGCGTCTATGTCGTCCAGATGTGGCTGACGGTGCAGATGGCGCTCTGGGGCACGGTGCTGGCCATGCTGATCGCCATTCCGCTGGGACTGGCGGCGGCGCGCAACGTCTCGCCGGTGTGGATCCAGCAGCCCGTGCGCCGGCTGCTGGACGTGCTGCGCTCGGTCCCCGACCTGGTGATCGGCATCGCCTTCATCGTCGCCGTCGGGGTCGGACCGCTGGCCGGCGTCATGGCGCTGGCGATCAATACCGGCGGGGTCCTTGGCAAGCTCTTCTCCGAAGCGGTGGAAACCGTCGCGCCGGGGCCGGTCGAGGGCGTCCGCGCCACGGGCGCCACGCGCTTGCAGGAAATCGTTTGGGGGGTCCTGCCCCAGGTCGCGCCGCTGTGGACCAGCTATGGGCTCTATCGCTTCGAATCCAACGCGCGCTCGGCGACGGTGCTCGGCCTGATCGGCGCCGGCGGGATCGGTCAGCTGCTGTTCGAATCCCTGCAGGCGTTCCGCTTCAGCGAAACCTCCGCCATGGTCATCGTGATCGTCGCCGCCGTGACCCTCATCGACCTGCTGTCGCAGGTCATGCGCAGCCGGCTGATCTGATTTGGAATCCGCTCATCCCCGCGAAAGCGGGGACCCAGGCGTTTTTGCTGGAAACGCGGCGCTCTAGGATAAA
>CALAEG010000488.1 GCA_937890965.1 uncultured Caulobacteraceae bacterium
TCTTCCTCAACCCGCTCTAGGCTCGCGAGGAGCAGGGACATGGCTCGACCCGTTTCGAAACTGATCGTCGGCGTGCTGTTGCTGGCGCCCGGCGCGGCGTTCGCTCAGACCGCCGTTCAAGGCGAATCCGGCCAGGTCGTGACCACCGCGCCACAGGCTCAACCGTCGCTCTCCAAGCCGAGCGGCCAGGTCGCCTCGGTGAGCGACGCGGGGGCCGCCGACAGTCTCCAGGACGACGGTCCGGTTCGGGATAACCGCATTCATGGCGAGGTCAGCGTCGGCGTCGGCACCAACGGCTATCGCCAGATCAGCGGCGTGGCCACCGCCCCCATCGGCGATGTCGGCCAGGCCACGGTGGCGATCGATTCCGAGCAGTACGACTACCACCGCCGCTAAATCCGGCCGGCTGCGGCGCGGATCAGTCCCGTAAGAGCTCGTTCGGCGAGGTCTTCGAGCGGGTCTGGGCGTCGACGGTCTTGACGATCACCGCGCAGGACAGGCTGGGCCCCGTCCCATGCGGGTCGGGCAGGGAACCCGGCACCACCACCGAATAGGGCGGCACGTGGTTGCGATGCACCTCGCCGGTCTTGCGATCGACGATCTTGGTCGAGCCGTTCAGGAAGACGCCCATGGAAATCACCGAGCCCTCGCCGACGATGAAGCCCTCGGCCACTTCCGAGCGCGCGCCGATGAAGCAGTTGTCCTCGATAATGGTCGGGTTGGCCTGCAGCGGCTCAAGCACCCCGCCGATGCCGACACCGCCGGACAGGTGGCAGTTCTTGCCGATCTGGGCGCAGGAGCCCACCGTCGACCAGGTGTCGACCATAGTGCCCTCGTCGACATAGGCCCCGATATTGACGAATGACGGCATCAGGATCGCATTCTTGCCGACGAAGGCCCCGCGCCGGACAATGGCGCCGGGAACCGCGCGGAAACCGGCATCGGCGAACTGGCCCGGCGTCCAGTCGCCGAACTTGCTCGCCACCTTGTCCCACCACGGGCCCATGCCCGGTTCGTGGGTAAAGCCATGGGCGCCGCCCATCAGCCCGGAGGCATGCAGGCGGAAGGACAGCAGCACCGCCTTCTTCAGCCACTGGTGCGTCACCCACTCGCCGTCGATCCTCTCGGCGACGCGCAGCTGGCCGGAATCCAACAGGTCGATGGCTTGTTCGACGGTTTCGCGCTGGAATCCGATCGTGGTCGGGCTGATGTCAGCCTGGGCGTCCCAGCTGTCCTCGATGGCCTTTTCGAGGTCTTCCAGCGTCCATCCGGGCTGATCGTTCATGCCGTCTCCTTGACCCGTGCGCTCATCAGGAAGGCCGCGAGGTTGTCCGTGCGATAGTGCACGAAGGCCGCATCGGACACCGCCGCATGCGGCCCGACAAGCACGGTGGTCATGCCCAGGGCCGCGGCGGGCGCCAAGTTCTTTTCGCTGTCTTCGAAGAAACAGGCGGCGGTGGGATCGACGCCGTGGGCCTCGATCAAGCGCGCGAAGGTGGCCGGGTTCGGCTTGGGCAGATAGTCGGCGGCGGCGATGTGGAAGATCGCCTCGAAGGCGTCGGCCACAGCCAACCGCTCAAGCACACGCTCGGCGTGGCGCGCGTCGCCGTTGGTGAAGATCAGCCGCCGGCCGGGCAGGCGCATCAGGCCCGCGTGCAGTTCGGGGTCCGGCGTCAGCGCGTCCAGCGAGACGTCGTGCACCTCGTCCAGGAAGTGTTCGGGGTCGATACCGTGGTTGGCCATCAGGCCGGCCAGGGTGGTGCCGTGCTCGTGCAGATAGCGCTTCTGCAACGCCCAGGCCTCGTCGCGCGGCAGGTTCAGCTCGCGCGCCACGAACACCGTCATCCGCGCCTCGATCAGGCGCATGAAGTCGTTGCCGACCGGATAGAGGGTGTTGTCCAGATCGAACAGCCAGACCTCGATCTGGCGCAGGTCCGCGCCGGCCGCGGTCATCAGATCCGCTGGCGGGCGGTGGCGCGGCGGCGCTCGATCGCCTTGGACTGGGCGCTCCTGACGCTGGACGGATCGTAGATCAGCGTGCCGTGTCCGTGCGGGGTGAAAAGCTCCATCAGCATGGCGTGCGGGCGCCGTCCGTCGAGGATGACCACGCCCTCGACCCGGCCTTCGACCGCGGCGATGGCGGTCTCCAGCTTGGGGATCATGCCGCCGTTGACCACCCCGGTCTCGATCGCCGCGCGCGCCTCGGCCACGGTCATCATCTCGATCAGCTTGCCCTCGGCGTCGAGCACGCCCTTGACGTCGGTGAGCAGCAGCATGCGCTTGGCCTTCAGCGCGCTGGCCAGGGCCCCGGCGACGGTGTCGGCGTTGATATTATAGGTCTGGCCCTGGGTGGACGTGCCGATGGGCGCGACCACGGGGATATAGTCCTGGTCGGCATAGATCAGCGCCTCGAGGATCTTCGGGTCCACCCGGGTCGGCTGGCCGACAAAGCCCAGATCGACCACCTCCTCCATCTTGGAGCCGGGGTCCTTGCGCGTCCGCGTCGCCTTTTCCACCGTGATCAGCCGGGCGTCCTTGCCGGAGAGGCCGACGCCGCGCACGTCGGCCTCGGCGCCGGCGAGCGTGATCCAGTTGGCGATCTCCTTATTGATGGCGCCGGACAGGACCATCTCGGCGATCTCCATGGTCGCCTCGTCGGTGACCCGCAGGCCGTCGATGAAGCTGGACTTGACCCCGGCCCGCTCCAGCATGGCGCTGATCTGCGGGCCGCCGCCGTGCACCACGACCGGGTGAAGGCCGAGCAGCTTGAGCAGCACGGCGTCGGCGGCGAACTGGCGCGCCACCGTCTCCTCGCCCATGGCGTGGCCGCCATATTTGATCACCACCGTCTCGCGGTCGTAGATCTGGATAAAGGGCAGCGCCTCGGCCAGGGTCTTGGCGGTGGCCCAGCCGGGTTCTTCAGGATCGTGACTTGCGTCGGTCATGGGTGTCCGGCCGAGCGAAAAGGGCGCGCCTCGGATAGAGCAGGCCGGCTAGAATGTCACGCGGGCGAGGGTCCTGATCGCCTGGGCCGCAAAGGAGGAAGTCTTGATCGAAGCGTTCTGCCACTGCGGCGCCGTTCGTCTGACGATCGACAACGCGCCAACCGAAGTGACCGATTGCAACTGTTCGATCTGCCGCCGCTACGGCGTACTCTGGGCCTATTACCCGACCACGGAAGTTCAGGTGTCGCCGCCCGTTGGGACCGATATCTATAGGTGGGGCCCGCGGACCACGGTGTTTCACCGATGCGCGACCTGTGGCTGCGTCACCCACTGGAGCGCGGCCGACCCGGCGCGACGGAAGATGGGCGTCAATGCGCGGCTGATGGAGCCCCAGGTATTGGCCAAGGCCCGGCTTCGCCATTTGGATGGCGCGGTGACCGACGAATATCTGGACTGAGGCTGGCCGAGGGGCGCCTCAGGCTTTCGCGCCGGCCTTCCAGGCCGCCAGCAGAGCCGCTTCCCGCTCAGGGGTGAGGCCGGCCTTCAGCTTGGCCTGGCGCTCCGGCGGCTGCTGACGGAACCAGGCCAGGGTATCGACGGCGGTGGTCGGCAGCGGGCGGAACGTGAGGCCGGCGCCCAGCGCCTTGCCGATATTGCGTCGGGCAAAGCCGGCGGTGTCGCCCTGGCCGGGCACCCAGACCGGCAGGTCGGTCCAGGCCGAGACGTTTTGCGCATCCAGGAAATCCGTGGAGACCCAGGTGAGCCGGTCATCGCCGCCGACGGCCGGGCCAATGCCGGCCAGCATGCCGCGCATGGTCTGCTGGTGGTCCGGGCCGGTGGCGTTGAAGACGCCGAGCGTGCGGGTCTCGGCCATGCGGATGGTCCATTCGGCGAGATCGCGGGCGTCGATGAACTGCACCGGATCGGAGCCATCGCCCGGCGCCAGCACCTCGCCGCGCCGCGACAGGCGGACGGGCCAATAGGTGAAGCGGTCGGTGTCGTCGCCGGGCCCGACGATCAGGCCGGGACGGATGATGGTTGCGGCGTTTGGAAACTGCCGTTCCGCTTCCTGTTCGCTGACCGCCTTCAATGGGCCGTAGAGGCGGCGGTTGCTGGCTTGCACCGTCTCGGTTGTCTCGGCCATGGCGTCCTTGCCGGCATAGGCCAGCAGCGCGGCGGTCTCATCGGTCGGCTGAGCGTTGGAGGCGTAGACCGAGATGGTCGAGATGAAGATGTACTGCCCGACCTTGCCGCCAACCACCCGGCCGGCGTCGCGCACCCAGAAGGGCAGGGTGGTCGGATTGTCGATGCAGACGTCCCACTCGCGGCCCTCCAGCGCTTTCAGGTTGCCGGTGTTGCGGTCGCCGATCAGCTCCTCGACCCGGCCAGGCCAGGCGTTCGGCTCCTTGCCGCGATTGAACAGGGTGACGGTGTGGCCGCGGGCCAGCGCGTAGTCGACTTGATGCGGGCCGGTGAACCCGGTGCCGCCGAGAATCAGGATGCGCATTTTCTTTGCCGGGGGTTTGGCGGCCTCGGCCGCGTAGGCGAGGGGCCGCGCCAGGGCCAGCGCTGGAACGGCGAGGACGGACGACTGGACGAACCTGCGGCGGGTGGGTCCCATTGGTCTCCTCGCCCTGGACGGAACTGGAAACTAGCCCGACAGGCCACCGCTGAGCAAACAGCCGCGCTGGTCGCAGGTTTTGAGTC
>CALAEG010000489.1 GCA_937890965.1 uncultured Caulobacteraceae bacterium
AGGCCGGGGCCGCGGGCGCTCTCGTCGGCTTTGCATCCACGGACCCGGCCTACTCTTTCGTTCGCCTCGCCGCCGAGGACCCAACTCGCGTGCTCGGCGCGGTCGAAAAGGTGCGCATCGGGCCCTATGCCATCGCCGGCTGCTACCTGTTCCGCGACAAGGCCGCCTTCGCGCGCGCCTATGCCGGCTATGGTGAAACCTGCGTTGGAACCGAACTCTTCGTGAGCGGGCTCTACAACCGGCTCTGCGAGTTGGGCGAGACCGTGGTCTTCCAATTGCTCGACGCCCACCTCCCGTTCGGCACGCCGGAGGAGGCCGAGCGCGTGTCTGCCCCTGCCCTCGCCGGGCTCATCGACGTCGCTGCGGCATGATGCTGTTCGCCGCCGCGCTCGTAACCTTGGTGCTGGCGCACATACTGCGCGCGGTCCGCCACTCCATGCTGTTCCCGGCGGATCATCGGCCGCGCACCTTCCATCTGGCCGTGGGTTTGAGCATCGGCTACGTCGTGAACACCCTCTTGCCGCTGCGCATCGGCGAGTTGGTGCGCGGCCTCTATGTCTCGGTGCGCGCCAGCCAGAGTTTCGGCGCCGTGCTGGCGACCATCGTGTTCGAGCGGTTGACAGACCTGGTCGCCGTGTCACTGATCTTGCTGCTGCTGCCGCACCTGATCGCGGGCGCCCCCGCGGCGTCGCCGATCGGTCTGGCCGCCATGGCGGGCACCGCCGGCGCGATCGCGCTGGGCGCCCTGTTGGTGCGCCGGTCGCGAACGACCCGGCGGGCTCTCTGGGCCGCCACCTCGGTCTTCAACGACCGGATCCACCTTTCGCTGATCGACGCCGCCTGGACCCTTTCGCAGCTCGTGGCTTCAAGGCCCGCCAGGCTTCGATCCTATTGGCTGCTCACGCTTCCGATGTGGGCGACCTATCTGGCCTCATACGCCCTGTTGGGCCGCGCCACCGGCGTTGGAATGGAGTCGGTCGCCGACGCGCTTCTGGCCAAGCCGCTGAGCGCCATGATCAGCGCGAGCCCGCTCGATCGGGTGCTGCTGCTGTTCGCCTGCGTCGCGGCTCTCTCGATCATCACGGCCGGCCTTGTCGCTGACGGGAGCGGCATTCAGCGCGCCTTCCGCCGGACGCTCAGGATCGGCCTGCCCGAGGTCGACGCCTCCAGGTCGATGTCGCGCTCGGCCTTCGTTCGCGACGAGGACTACGGCGCCGTCTTGCGCGCCCACTTCACCGACGCGAAGACGGCCGCCGCCGGCTTCGGCGTGCACGGGCTGGATGGTGCGGTCGTGTTGCGCCTGCTCCCCGGCGGGTCCGACGCCCTGACGGCCCTCGTCGGCGCCGACGACCGCTTCGTCATCCGCAAGTTCGCGATGGGCGATGCGGCGGCGAAACTGCACGAGCAAGCAAGATGGATGCGCCAGCACCGGGTCGACCTGCCCCTCGCCGACATTATCGCCGAGCGGCAGGACTGCGCGCAGTACCGATACGACATGCCTTATCTGGCATCGGCGCACGACCTCTACGAGATGGTCCACGTCATGCCGATCGACGCCAGCCGCCAGATCCTGCGCGAGGTGGTCGACCGAGTCGGCCGATGGCACCAAGCTCATATCGTCGGCCTGTGCGACGAGAGCGCCCTGGACGCCTATGTCGAGCGCAAGGTCATCGCCAACGCCACCGCCGCGCTCGAATTCGCCCGCCCGCAACTCCCGGAACGCTACGCAATCAACCACGAAGCCTATGCGCTCAGCGAATGGCGACGCCTGCTTGACGGCGATTGGGTCCGCAGCCAGCTGCGCGAACGCTGGACCGGCTCGATCCATGGCGACCTTACGATCGAGAACATCATCGTTTGTCCGGAGCGCTGTCCCGGCTGGTACTTGATCGACCCCAACCCGACCAATCTGTTCGACACGCCGCTGATCGACTGGGCCAAGCTGATGCAGTCGCTGAACCTCGGCTACGAGGCGCTCGACCGCGGCCCGCCCGCGCGTCTCGAGGACGACGCGATCCACCTGATGTTCAGCCGCTCGCGCACCTATGCCGAACTGCACGACGAGCTCGATCGCCTGCTCAAGGCGCGCCTCGGCGATGGCGCTCGCCGCGAGGTCGCTTTCCACGAGCTGGTGAACTATCTCAGGCTCATCCCGTACAAGATGCGCAACCAGCCGGCCAAGGCGATGACCTTCTTCGCCTGCGCGTCCGTTCTTCTGCGACGCTATGAGGCCGTGGCCGTTGGTTGAACTCGCCGCCCTGCTGATCGACCTCGACGGCACGCTGGTCGACACCGCCGACGCCAACTACGCCGCCTATGCCGCGGCGCTGAATGAGGCGGGCGTCGCGATCGGACGCGAAGACTTCGACCGCGCGGCGACGGGACGCCATTGGAGCCAATTCCTGCCTTGTCTGATCGGCGCGGTGAACGCCGATCCCGTGCGTATCGCCGCGCGCAAGCGTGAAATCTATCCGGCGATGGCGGCGCGCACTCAGGTCAACCACGGGCTCGTCGAACTGGCGGGCTCACTGCGCGCCACGCTGAAGCTCGGCCTGGTCACCAGCGCGTCGAGGACGAGCGCCGAGGCCGTGCTGGACGCCTATGGGCTGGCCCCGTTGTTCGCCACCGTGGTCACCGGCGACGACGTGGCGGAGCCCAAGCCTGCACCAGACGCATACCTGCTCGCCGCCACGCGGCTGCAGGTCAGCCCTGGGCAGTGCCTGGCGCTAGAGGACTCCGCGACCGGACTGGAGAGCGCCCGGCGCGCGGGTATGCGAACCCTGCGGGTGACTTTCTCGGCCACGACCTAAGTGGGTAGAGACACCCACGCCGGGGAATTCAGGCCGGCGAATCCCTTCGCTAGGCGGCAAGCTCAAGCACTTCCGCCTCGTCACCACCCGCTTCGAGAAGAAGCCAGGAACTAGCTGGCCATAGTCACCCTGGCAGCTATCGTGCTGGGGCTACGATAAGTATCCACAGGACCTAAGGGATCGCCTTTCCGTCTAGAAACCTGCGATTAACGCATTTCCATCCAAACCAGTCCTACAGCAGGATGGGCGCGGGATGGGTGACGAGAGTGATGACAGATGGTCTTGGGCCATCGCCATCGGAGCCCTGGGCTACCAGACCTTCGAGGGTCTTGTCACCGCCCTGATGGGCCGCTTTCCGGCGACGCTCGATGAGCTTCAGCATCTTTCATACATCCGATCGATGGAGTCCTCGCCGCAGATTTTCACCCGCTTCGACGATCTGAGGGTCCTGGACGCCAGCGGCACGCGCTTCACGCAGACCGGCAATTATCTGGACCATCCGTCGCCCTATTATCTACTGATGGCGCCCGTCGATCGGATGCTGAACGGTTCGATCCTGGGCCTACGCCTGGTCAATCTCGGCCTGTCCCTTTGCGCGGTCGCGCTGATGCTGACGGCGGGATTCAGCGTGCTCAAGGGCTGGAAGGAACGGGCCGTCTTCGCTGCCGCTCTGGTGCTGTTTCCTAAGTTGGCCGTAATCGGCGGCCTCATCAACAACGACAACGGAGCGTTGATCGCGACTGGCCTGGGCTTCCTGGCGCTGATCGCCTGGCAGCGCGCGCCTGGCTCGAAAGCCGCCCTGCTACTTGCTGTCGCTTTGGCGCTTTGCGGCTGGACCAAGCTGACCGTGCTGTTGATGATCGCCTTCGCCACCCTGATCGGCGAGGCTCTGCGGCTCTGGGCCGGCGCGAAGCGCCCCGGCCTCGGCGCCCTTGCCATCGTCGGGGCCGGCTTCGGGGTCGCCGCCTTGCCGAGCCTGGCCAATATCGCCGCCTACGGCCGGGTACTGCATCACTGGACCGCCTTCTATGTGCCACCCGCCCAGCGCATCTCGCTCTCGGTCGCCGGATATACCGCGATCTTCCTGCGGGACATGGTGGACAAGTGGCCCGCGGTGGAACCGGGCACAACCTTAGCGCAGCTTAGCCTCTATCTGGTGCTCGGCCTTGCCACCGCTGCGGTGGCGGTCGGCCTGCGCCGAGTGCGTGCCGCTGACTCCGGGATCGAGATCGACGCCGCTTGGAGAACGGGCTGCGCGATGATCTTAGCGGTCGCGCCCATTTTGCTTCTGCATCTGCAGTTCGGCTGGCACACGTTCGTGGAGGACGGCTATGTCGGCATCGCCCAAACCCGCTACTACTATGGACTCTGGCCGGGCGTCGCGCTTGGCTTGACGCTGCTATGGCGAAGCTACCCTGGACGGCGGCTAACAATCACCGCGACCATCTTGACGATCGTGACCCTTGTCTCGTCATCGGTCGGCTTCCAAAGACTGCTGCTGCTGGCCCATGGCCAGACGACGATCACTTAATTACCAACGGACCCGACAGGGAAGCGCGGGCCTCAATTGCCCTGCAACGCTCGGACTGATCTCAGCGAGCCCTGTCGAGGTTCACGGCAAAGACGGGTCCCGGCCCTCGAAATATCGCCGGCCATCGACTGCACCATGCAGATGAGTCCGCTGCTGGTTTGGCGAGCGTAGGAGATCAGCTGGCCCACTAGATGCTCACGTATGCATCACTTGCTTACAGTCTTGTTCTTTCTTGACCTTTCCCAGCACCGGCAACGCTCAGCATGAACAAAAGGCCAAATGTGCTGTAAAGAAGTACGGCACCGAACAGCATAAATATGAGAAAGGCCATGATTA
>CALAEG010000490.1 GCA_937890965.1 uncultured Caulobacteraceae bacterium
TCGGCTGGGCCGGCCCCGACAGAATCTGGATCGGCCGCGCCGGCGGGATGATCGGTGTCAGCGTCTGGGCGCCGGCGCCCGAGCAGACGAGCGCAACGCACGCCGTAGCCATCAGGGCGCGACGGATCGACAAGGACTGCACCACCTTCTCTGTTCGCCCCTTTTAAGCCCGCCGGTTGCGGCCGGCGCGCTCGCGGCCATATTGTCCGGCGAATCACCTGCTGCAACCCTAGTCGCCTTAATTCACGGCATTTTGCGGACCTCCCATGCGCCAACCCCGTTTCCACGGCGTTCTTCCAGCCTTGATCACGCCGTTTCGTGACGGCGCGGTCGATGAGGAGGCTTTTATTCGCCTGATCGAGCGTCAGATCGCCGGCGGCGTGCACGGGCTTGTGCCCGCCGGCACCACCGGGGAATCGGCCACGCTCAGCCACGATGAGCACCGGCGCGTCGTCGAGCTGTGCGTGAAGGCCGCGGCCGGCCGGGTTCCGGTGATCGCCGGCGCCGGCTCCAACTCAACCGCAGAAGCCATCGAGCTGACGCGTCACGCCAAGGCGGTGGGCGCCGATGCGGTCCTGATGGTCACCGGCTACTATAATCGGCCCAGCCAGGAAGGCATTTATCGCCACTACGCCGCCGTCGACGCCGCCGTCGACATGCCGGTGCTGGTCTACAATGTTCCGGGGCGCGCCATCGTCGACATCTCCAACGAAACGCTGGAGCGGCTGGCCAAGCTGACCAACATCATCGGGATCAAGGACGCCACCGCCGACGTTGCGCGGGTGAGTTTCCAGCGGCTGGTGTGCGGCGATGACTGGGTTCTGCTGTCGGGCGACGATCCCACGGCGCTCGGCTATATCGCCCACGGCGGCCACGGCTGCATCTCGGTGACCGCCAATGTGGCGCCAGCGGCCTGCGCGACCTTTTACAACGCCTGCCTGGCCGGCGACTTCGCCACCGCCAGAACCCTGCAGGATCGTCTGATCCGCCTGCACAAGGCGCTCTTCCTCGACGCCTCGCCGGCGCCGACCAAGTTCGCGCTGGCGCATCTGGGCCTGTGCTCGGAAGAGGCGCGCCTGCCGATCGCCCCCTGCGCCGATGCCGTGAAGCCCGCCATACTGGACGCGATGCGCGACGCCGGCCTGAACGGATGACCGGCAAGCTGATCGCCGAGAACCGGCGCGCGCGATACGACTACTTCCTCGAGGAGACCTTCGAGGCCGGCCTCGCCCTGACCGGCACCGAGGTCAAGGCGCTGCGCGAGGGCCGCGCCAATATCGCCGAGTCCTACGCCGCCACCGAAGGCCGTGAGATCGTGCTGGTCAACGCCAACATCCCCGAATACGGGCCGGCCAACCGCTTCAACCACGCGCCGCGCCGGCCGCGCAAACTGCTGCTGCATCGCAAGGAGATCGACAGACTGCTGGGCGCCGTGCAGCGCGAAGGCTGCACGCTTATCCCGACGCGGCTCTATTTCAACGACCGCGGCATGGTGAAGCTGCAGCTGGCCATCGCCAAGGGCAAGAAGATGCACGACAAGCGCAACACCGAGGCCGAGCGCGACTGGAAACGCGAACAGGGCCGGCTGATGCGCGACCGGGGCTGATCGAACCCTAGTTGCCGCCGCTGGGCGTGCTCGACATCGGGCTCGACGACGTCGCGGCGCTCGAATCCGCCGCGGTGTTTGAGGTGTTGTTGGCGGGATGCGAGCATCCGGCCAGGGCCAGGCCCGCCATCGCGGCCAGAATGGCGAGGGTCGAGACGATCGGGGCGCGGCGGGCGTGGGTCTTTGAGAAGCGCATGCGGGAACTCCGGCTGAACGCGGCAAAAACCCATGGCGCAGTCTCCTGTTCCAAGCGCTAAGCTTATCGATCCGTCGAAGGGCTCATTTACGGCCGACGGTGACGCAGGCAAGGCAGAAGGGGGAGAGCGGATGATGATTCGGTGGGCTTATGCGGGGATGGCGGTGCTGGGCGCGGCGCTCATGGCGCCGGCGGCGATGGCCGCGGGACCGGTGCTGCACATCTCTTCGCACCTGGCCAAGGCTTCGCGCGTGTCGGTCGATGGCCGGCCGGCGGTGAGCGCGCCGGGCTATGGCTCGGTCAACACGCCCGTGGCGGCGGGCAAGCACAGCCTGAAAGTCACCAGCCCTGGCGGCGTCGCCTATACCGGGGCGCTGACCCTGGCGCCGTCGAGCCTGATGCACTGGCATGGCCGCGACTACTGGTGCGTCAATCTGCTGAAGGACCAGCTGGAACCCTATTCCCACGACGAATGCCAGGAAGAGGTGACCGACGCCGGCTAGTGTGCTGGATTTGAAGTTCGCCAGCACTTGGATCGATCTCTGTGCGAACTTCAAATCCAAGGAGCACACTAG
>CALAEG010000491.1 GCA_937890965.1 uncultured Caulobacteraceae bacterium
TTTCCTGGCGGTTTTCCTGGCGGTTCTCCTGGCGCCATTCGCCGCGATTGTCGGGGCGTTCGGCCTCGGCTTCGACGGGCTCGGCCTGGGCCTCGCCCTCGCCGCCGCTCTCGTCCTCGAAATCGATGTCGTAGCCGGACGCGAAGGCGTCGCGGTTCATGATCTCGCCGACCAGCCGCTGCGGCTGCACTGCCCGTAAGACCCGGAAATAGTGCTCGGCGTGCTGCTGATAGCTCTCGGCCAGCACCCGGTCGCCGGCGGTGAGCGCGTCGCGGGCAAGCTGTTGATATTTTTCGAAAACGTGCTGGGCGGCGCCTCTGATCTTGACGCCGTCGGGCCCGTTGGATTCGAATGCGCGATTGGCGTTGTGCTGTGGCTTGCCGTTATTGCCGCCACCGCCGCCCCGATTGCGGCTGCGCTGCCGCTTCATACCTTTGAAATCTCTCATGTTTTCCAGTAGTTTGGCTGGGCGCTCAAGGATTGTCCTTGGAGGCGCCGAGGGCCATGGCCTTTGTCGGATCGGGGTCGTTTCCCCGGAGTGATCCTGTTCGAAAGCGCTAGAGTCCGTGTCCCCGCCCTGGCGCATCCGCGCCGGCGACTTACACCTCGCCCGTCGAAAGGAGCCGCGTTCGCTTCCGAACGCTCAACCCCAAAGCCCCGACGATTTGGGTGGAGACACATGTGATTTAGCGACTCGCGCCCATTCTTCCAAGGGATTTCTCAAAAGGATTTCGCGCCGGCGACCACACGGTCACGGTTGGCGAGGTCCTTGTGTGTCGCTACGGCCTCGGCGCCCGCCGCCTTGAACAGCGCTTCGACCTCAGTGGACTGATCGAATCCGATCTCGACGGCGAACGGGCAGCCGGGCTTCAAAACCCGAAGGATTTCAGGCGCAAGCTCGCGATAGGCATCCAGCCCGTCCGGCCCGCCATCGAGGGCTAGCCTGGGCTCGTGGTCGCGCACCTCAGGCGCCAGCCCGGCGATCTCGGCGCTGCGCACATAGGGTGGGTTGGCCACCACCAGGTCGAAGCTCGCATCGCCCAGCCCACGCGTCCAATCGCCGCGCAGCAGCGCGACCCGGCCGGCCAGGCCCAGGTTGGCGGCGTTCTCGCGCGCCACCGCCAGCGCCTCGTCGGAGACGTCGACGCCGAGCCCCTTGCCCGCCGGACGCTCGGCCAGGATGGCCAGCAGGATGGCGCCGGAGCCCACGCCAAGGTCGAGCACGCTGAACGGCTTGGCCTCCGGCAGTTCGCGCAGCACCAGCTCGACCAGGGTCTCGGTATCCGGCCTTGGCGTCAGCACGTCGGCCGTCACCTGCAGCATGATCTTCCAGAAGCCCTTGCGGCCCAGGATATGGCTGACCGGCTCGCGCCGCTCGCGCCGGGCGATGAAGCTTTCCAGCGTCGCCGCCTGCTCCTCAGTGAGGACGCGCCGCGGATCGGCGATGATGTCGGTCCGGCTGGCCCCCGCCGCCGCCTCGACCAGCAGCCGCGCATCGATCACCGGCCCATCGACCCCCGCCGCCTGCAACCGCGCCTTGGCCGCGTTCCACGCCTGGACCAGGGTCTGGCTCACCGGTCCTCCAGCGAGGCCAGGCGGGCGGCCTGGTCCTCGGCGATCAGCGGGCCGATGATGTCGTCCAGGGCCTCGCCCTCCATCACCTTGGGCAGGTTGTGGACGGTCAGGTTGATGCGGTGGTCCGTCACCCGGCCTTGCGGGTAGTTGTAGGTGCGGATGCGCTGGGAACGGTCGCCGGAGCCGATCTGGGTCTTGCGCTGGTCGGCGCGGGCGGTGTCGAGCGCCTCTCGCTGCTGATCGTATAGGCGGGCCTTCAGCACCTTCATGGCGCGGGCGCGGTTCTGGTGCTGGGACTTCTCCGACGAGGTCACCACGATGCCGCTGGGCAGGTGGGTGATGCGCACGGCGGAGTCGGTCTTGTTGACGTGCTGGCCGCCGGAGCCGCTGGCGCGATAGGTGTCGATGCGCAGGTCGCCGTCATTGATCTCGATCTCGACATCCTCCACCTCCGGCAGCACCGCGACGGTGGCGGCGGAGGTGTGGATGCGGCCTTGCGCCTCGGTGTCGGGCACGCGCTGGACCCGATGGACGCCGCTCTCGAACTTCAGCTGGCCGAAGACGCCATCGCCGTTGATCGAGGCGATGATCTCCTTGTAGCCGCCCATTTCGCCCTCGGAGACGCTGTCCACCTCCACCGTCCAGCCGCGGCTCTGGGCATAGCGCTGGTACATGCGGAAGAGGTCGCCGGCGAACAGGGCCGCCTCGTCGCCGCCGGTGCCGGCGCGCACCTCCAGAATGGCCGAGGCGTTCTCGTCCTTGTCCTTGGGCGCCAGATGCAGCGCCACCGCTCGCTCCAGATCCGGCAGGCGGGCGTTCAGCTCATCGAACTCTTCGCGGGCGAGCGCGGCCATTTCGGCGTCGTCGCCCTTGGCCATGGCTTCGAGATCGGCGACCTCGGCGCGCGCATGCTCCAGCGCATTGACCGAGTCGACGACCGGCTTGAGCTCGGCGTGCTCCTTGCCCAGCCGCACGATCTCGGCGCCGTCGGCGGCCGCGCCCATCCGCGCCTCGACCTCGCGGTAGCGATCGAGAACCTGTTCTAGACGGGCCTGGGGCAGCTGCACGGGAAATGGACTTTGAAGGGGCTCTCCGCGGTGGGGAGCCAACAGGTTGGGGGCTGAGTCGCCCCCAACCCTACCCTTCCCCCATCGCGGGGGAAGGGCTTTCGGGTCGAGCTAAGCGCGCGAGCCCTTGAAGGGGAAGGAGCCGAACGAACCAGCCTTGACGTTGCCGTTCAGGGTGTCGCCGGCCAGGGTGCCGGTGAACTCGAGCGTCATCGGGAACGGTTGGGTGATGGAGTTCGCCCAGGTGACCGTGTCGCCGTCGATCTTGCCGTTGGAGATCGCGCTCGATTGACCTTGCGCGCCTTGTTCGCCCGTAAGCGTCCCACCGTCGTTCTTCAGCGAGAGCGTGGTGGGCTGATCGCCCATCGGTGAGCTGACTACGATATTCCAGTTGCCGTCTACGGACATGGGGTCCCTCCGTTGTGTTTATGCGAAAATCTAAACAGCGTTTACCTGCACGGCGCAAGGGCGCCGGGGCGTCAGCCTATTCGGCGGCCTGCAGCGCCTGGGCGCGTTCCGCCTCGATGACGGCGGCGCGGGCCTCGACCAGCTGGACGATGTGATCGACCATGCCGACATTGTCCTGCTTGTGGTCCTGGCGGCCGGCCAGATAGACCATGCCGGCCCCCTTGCCGCCGCCGGTGAAGCCGACATCGGTGAACAGGGCCTCGCCCGGGCCGTTGACCACGCAGCCGATGATCGACAGCGACATGGGCGTGGTCACATGCGCCAGCCGCTCTTCGAGCACGCCAACGGTTTCGATGACGTTGAACCCCTGCCGGGCGCAGGAGGGACAGGCGATGATGTTGACGCCGCGGTGGCGCAGGTTGAGCGACTTCAGGATGTCGAACCCGGCCTTGATCTCCTCGACCGGATCGGCGGCGAGCGAGACGCGGATGGTGTCGCCGATGCCGGCCCAGAGCAGCGAGCCCATGCCGATGGCCGACTTGATCGTACCCGGCCGGGTCGGCCCGGCCTCGGTCACGCCCAGGTGCAGCGGACAGTCGATGGCTTCGGAGAGCAGTTGGTAGGCCGCGACCGTCAAAAACACGTCGGAGGCCTTCACGCTGATCTTGAATTCGTGGAAGTCGTGGTCCTGCAGGATGCGGGCGTGGCTGAGCGCGCTCTCGACCATGGCTTCCGGGCAGGGCTCGCCGTATTTCTCGAGCAGGTCGCGCTCCAGCGAGCCGGCATTGACGCCGATGCGCATGGAAAGGCCGTGATCGCGGGCGGCCTGAACCACCTCGCGGACACGGGCGGCCGAGCCGATATTGCCCGGATTGATGCGCAGGCAGGCGGCGCCGGCCTCGGCGGCCTCGATGGCGCGTTTGTAGTGGAAATGGATGTCGGCCACGATCGGCACGTTCGAGCCCTTGACGATGGCCTTCAGCGCCGCCGTGGACTCCACGTCCGGGCAGGAGACCCGCACGATGTCCGCGCCGGCCTCTTCCAGCGCGCGGACCTGATCGATGGTCGCGGCCGCGTCGGCGGTCAGCGTATTGGTCATCGACTGGACGCTGATCGGCGCGTCGCCGCCGACTTCGACGGAGCCGACGCGAATCTTGCGGCTCGGGCGGCGTTGGATGGCGCGCCAGGGGCGCACGTGTTCGAGGGCTTGTGCGGTCATGACCACCTAGAAATAGGCCATTTGGACGACTTGCCCAAGCCCGTCATGAAAGTTTCGTCCAGTGTGCTGGATTTGAAGTTCGCCCGCTTATGGGTCGACCTCTGCGCGAACTTCAAATCCAATAAGCACACTAGCAATCAAACGTTCCTAGTGTGGCCATAGATTCAGAAATTCGCTCAGAGCCCGCCACCAAGCACTGGCGAATTTCTGAATGGCCACACTAGGGCTTGGCGACGCCCGCCAGGCTGGACAGCGAAGCCGTGGCGGCGGGAAGCGGCCCCTTTAGCGCCCGGCCGACGAAGACGCTGATGGTGGCGGGGTTGGAAACCTCGACGCTCAGGCCCTGCAGGGTCGAGGCGCCATAGGCCTCGCCGGTCTCGAGCTGATGGGCGAAATAGACCGCGCCGTCAGCGCCGCGGACAACGACCGAGGTGGGCTTGCTGGCTTGCAGGATCACCAGCGCGCTTGCGGCCGGCGCGCCATAGATCGGGCCCTTGGCGTCGAAGGGCGTGCCCACGGCCGCGGCGGGCGTGGTGATCGGCGCGGCGGCCGATGCTGGAGCTCCTGGCGTTGTATTCAGCCCGGGCGTCACATAGGGCTCCGGCGTCGTCGATTCGGTCGGCGGCGGCAGCGGCGCGCCCAGCGACACAGGACCCGTCGGCGGTTTGGACGAATTGACCATCCTGGCCTGGGCGGCGGGCGGCGTTCCGTGGGCCGAGGCGCCGCGGTTCATCACATGCCGGGCGATGTTCCAGGCTACGATCGCGGCGATGACCAGGACGCCGAGGATGATGACCATCCTGAAGCTCGGATCGCGTTCCGGGTCGACGCCCACCGGCGCGGCCCGCACCGGGTCGCGTTCCGGGGCCTCGAGCTTGTAGCGTTGGGCGGCCTCTTCGGGGTCGAGCCCGAGCGCGCTGGCATAGGCGCGGACATAGCCGATGGCGAAGGGCCGCGAGGGCAGTTCGTCAAGCCGCATCGCCTCGATCGCCGCCAGGTATTGCGGCCGGATGCGGGTGGCGAGCGAGAGGTGTTCGACGTCCTGGCCGCGGGCTTCGCGCCGGATACGGAAGGCCGCGCCGAGGCTCTCGGCGCCCTCAAGCGAATCGCCGGCGCGCGCGGCGTCGGCCGCTCGACCCGGCGACAGGTCGAAACCTGGAGTCATCAAGCCAGCATCTACCGGCATGACGACATCATCCAAGATACGCTGACATTGGACATGACTTTTGACTGCGCCCCGATCCGCAAATCAACACCCTGTGGATAACTATCGGGATTCAGCACGAATCTCAAGTAGTTATATGACCACCGACAACTTTCTGGCCAAGGTTTCGACCTGGCTGCGAACGGACCCTTCGGTGCCTTTCAGCAAGCCATCGACGCCGCGGCGAGCGGCCTCGCGATCACAGGACAAGACCATCTGTTTGACGGGGCCGATCCCGCCTGGCGGCATCGACAACTGATCATAGCCGAGCGCGATCAGGGCGAAAGCCTCGATCGGCCGTCCGGCCATTTCGCCGCAGACCGAGACTGGCGTTCCGCTTTCGGCGCAGGCGTCCTGGATGGTCTTCAGCGCACGGAGCGCCGGCGGCGACAGCGGGTCGTAGCGGTCGGCCACCCGCGGATTGCCGCGATCGGCGGCGAACATGTACTGCATCAGGTCATTGGTGCCGACGGAGACGAAATCGGTCATCGGCAAGAGCGCGTCCAGGTGCCAGATCAGGGACGGCGCCTCGATCATCGCGCCGACCCGAAGCTGGCTGGGCGCCGGGCGGCCGCGGCGCTCGGCCCAGGCGATCTCGACATCGACCATGGCGCGGGCGGCGCGGAACTCCTCGACGCTGGCCACCAGCGGGAACATGACCCGCAACTCGCGGCCGCGCGTGGCGGCGATCAGGGCACGCAGTTGCAGCCGCAGCAGCGCCGGGCGATCCAGCCCCATACGAATGGCGCGCCAGCCGAGCGCGGGGTTGTCCTCCCTCTCGGCTTCCAGATAGGGCAGGATCTTGTCGCCGCCGAGATCGAGCGTACGGAAGGTGACCGGCATGCCGTTGGCCGCCTCCAGCACCCGCGTATAGAGCTGGGTCTGGGCGTTGAAGCGCGGCAGCTCCTCGGCGACCATGAACTGGAACTCGGTGCGGAAGAGGCCGATGCCCTCCGCCCCGGTCTCGGCCAGGATATCCAGATCGACGGCCAGGCCGGCGTTCATCAGCAGCGAGATCTTGGCCCCGTCGCGGGTGAAGGCCGGGGTGTCGCGCAGGCGGGCGAATTCGGCGCGGCGTTGGTCGCGCACGGCCATCCGCGCCTTCAGCGCCTCGACCACATCGAGCCGTGGGCGCAGGTAGGCTTCGCCGCTCTCGGCGTCGACGATCACCGGGTCGCCCTGGTTGACCCGGTCGCGAAGGCCGGAGAGCCGCCCGACGCAGGGGATTTCCAGGGCGCGGGCGACAATGCCGGCGTGGCTGGCGACCGAGCCCTCTTCCAGCAGAATGCCCTTCAGCCGGCCGCGGTCATATTCCAGGATGTCGGCCGGGCCTAGATTGCGCGCGATCAGGATGGCGTTGTCGGGCAGTTCCTGATGCACCCGGCCGCCGTCGCCCGACAGGTGGCGGAGCAGCCGGTCGTTCAGGTCCTCCAGATCGTGCAACCGTTCGCGCAGGTAAGGGTCGCGGGCCTGGCCGACGGTGGCGCGATGCTCCGAGCGCACCCGCTCGACCGCCGCCTCGGCCGTCAGGCCCGAACGCACCGCCTCTTCCAGCGAGCGGTTCCAGCCGCGACTGTGGGCGAACATGCGATAGGTCTCGATCACCTCGAACGAGGCGCCAACCAGGCCGTGCTGGCCGTCCATCATCTCGTCGATCTGGGTCTGCAGGGCGGCGATGGCGTCCTTCAGCCGGGCTTCCTCGGCGGTGGCGTCGTCGGAGAGCAGCTGTTCGCGCGGCACCGGGGCCTCGTGCAGCACCGCGACCCCATAGGCCAGCCCCTCGGCGAAGCGGACGCCCTTCAGCCGCTCCGGCTTGTGTGGGGCGATCTCGACGTCCTTCAGCGCGCCTTCGGCCAGCCGCTCGCCGCCGGCCACCATCTCGGCCAGCACCATGGCGATGATCTGCAGGTCCTCGACCTCGTCGTCGGCATAGATGCGCTCGGTGCGGTTCTGCACCACCAGGACGCCGATGGCGCGCCCGCCGCGCAGCAGCGGCACGCCGAGAAAGGCGTGATACGGATCTTCGCCCGTTTCCGGCCGATAGGAAAAGGCGGGATGGTTGGGGGCGTCGGACAGGTTGAGCGGTCGGCCGAGCTTGACGATTTCGCCGACCAGCCCGATGCCGGGGCCGAGCCGGGTGACGTGCACGGCCTCGCGGCTCAGGCCCTCGGTGGCGAACAGTTCGAGGTCGCCGGACCCCCGCCGCAGATAGAGCGAGCAGACCTCGGCGACCATCGAGCGCGCGATCGTGCGCACGGCCATGTCCAGCCGGGCCTGGACAGGCCCGCCGCTTTCCATGGCTTCGCGAATCTGCCGAAGCAGGCTGCGCGGTCCGCGTATGGCCGGCCCCGGCATGGGCATGCGGCGCTGATCTCCCTTATTCCCGGGCGTCTCCCTATCAGGCCTACCTAACGGAATGGCGACGAAGCGGCAATTTGGCCGACACGTTCACACGCCGAATTGCAAAAGCGCCCGCGTTTTCGGCAGCCGCTCAATCCGGCACGAAAATGGTTTCCGCTGGACGCCATTCGCCCCGGCCCTCAAACTTTCGAACAAGAGCGACGACCTGGGGAGGGCGTGAATGGGCAGGCGGTGGGGATTGTTCGCGCTGGGCTGGGTGCTGGTGCTGGCCGGCGGCCTGATCGCCAGCCTGGTGCAGACCTCGGGCGGGGTGAAGATTCAGGACATCCGCTTTCCAGGCCAGGGGACGACGCAGTTCTCCGCCCTGCTCTATGTGCCCGCCACCGCGACCGCACAGCATCCGGCCCCCGCCGTTCTGGTCAGCCACGGCTTCATCAACACCCGCGAAATGCAAAGCCCGTTCGCCATCGAACTGGCCAGGCGCGGCTTCGTGGTCATGGCCATGGATATGAGCGGCCATGGGTTTTCCGGCGGGGCGCTTGGCGAGCAGGGCTTCGGCGGGCCGGCGGCGCTTGGCTATCTGCGCACCCTGCCCTTCGTCGACAAATCCAACATCGGCCTGGAAGGCCACAGCCTGGGCGGCGCGCCGGTGGTCAACGCGGCCCTGGCCTTTCCCGACGGCTACAAGTCGATCGTGCTGGAGGGCTCGACCACCGGCGTGCTGGGCCAGCCTGGCGAGGGTTCAACGACCTTTCCGCACAATCTCGAAGTGGTCATGGGCCAGTATGACGAGTTCGCACCGCTGATGTGGCAGGAGGCCAAGGGCTCGGACATCAACCGTTCGGTGCGGCTGATGAAGATGTTCGGGACCACCGCCCCGGTCGTCGCCGGCCAGCTCTATGGCGACATCGGCGCAGGCACGGCGCGGATGTTCGTCAATCCGCCGGTCGACCACCCGCAGGAGCATTTCAGCGCGGCGGGCGTGGCCGCGGCGGTGGACTGGTTCCAGCGGACCTTGCAAGGGGCGGCGGCGCCGAAACCGCCCGGCGACCAGATCTGGTTCGGCAAGGAAATCGGCACCCTGATCGGCTTCATCGGCGCGGTGGTGCTGATGCTGGGGACCTTCCAGCTGCTGGTCCCGACGCGGCTGTTCGCGACGCTGGGCCAGGCGCCGGAGCCAGCGGCGCGCCGCCGAGGTCCCCGCTGGTGGCTCGCCTTCGTGGTCACAACCGCCCTGCCTGCGCTCACCTTCTATCCGCTGATGAAGATCGCGCCCCTGGTCTTTTTCGCGCCCTTCGCCCTGACCAGGAGTCTGCCGTTCGGCCTGACCACCTTTTCCGAGCAGATCACCAACCAACTGGCGGTCTGGGCGGTGCTGACCGGCCTGATCGGCTGGCTGCTGTCTTTCGTTTTGCGCAGCGGCAGGCCGGTGTTCGCGCCGCGCTGGTCCGAGGCCTGGGGCGCCGCCATGGCCAGCGTCGGCGTCGCCTATCTGGCTCTGGTCATCGTCGACCTGTTGTTCAAGGTGGATTTTCGCTTCTGGGTCCTTGGCCTCAAGCCGTTCGACGCGCGTCACTTCGCCTATTTCGTCATCTACCTGCCCTTCTTCACCGTCTTCTTCCTGCTCAGCCTGCGGGGCTTCTGCGCCAGCCTGCCGGTCAAGGGCGAGAGCGAGGCTTCGGCGCTGATCATTGGTGCGCTGGCCATGGCGCTCGGTTTTTCTGTGATGCTGTTGGCGCAGTATCTGAACATGCGCGCGACCGGGCTTTTGCTGACTCCGGGCGAGCCGCTCAACACCATCATCGCCTTCCAGTTCGTGCCGCTGCTGGCGGTGATCGGCGTCATCGCCGCCTTCACCTATCGGCGGACGGGCGACTATGCGGCCGGCGCCTTCATCTGCGCCCTCTTCATCACCTGGTACATCGTCGCCGGGACGGCGGTCTTTCCCGCCAGCGCCAATGCGCTAGGGCCGCCGCGGGCAGCGGCTAAGCCGGCGGCCCCGGCCGCCTCGAAACCAACGGCCTAGCTAGATCTGGTCCAGCCCATAGGCCGCGTGCAGCGCGCGCACGGCCAGTTCGGTATAGGCGGCGTCGATCAGCACGCTGATCTTGATCTCCGAGGTCGAGATCACCTGGATATTGACCCCACGCTCGGCCAGCGCGCCGAACATGGTCTTGGCGACGCCGGCATGGCTGCGCATGCCGACCCCGATCACCGAGACCTTGGACACGTCCTCGTTCACGGCCATGTCCTCGAAGCCGATCTCGGCCTGGGCGGCGCGGACGATCTCGATGGCGCGGGCGGCGTCGCGCTTGCCGACGGTGAACTCCATGTTGGCGGAATCGCCGTGGCGGGCGCGGGACTGGACGATCATGTCGACGTTGAGATTGGCGTCGGCCAGGCGCGAGAATATCTGCGAGGAAACGCCCGGATGGTCGGGCAGGCCAAAGAGGCTGATCTTGGCCTCATCGCGGCTATAGGCGACCCCGCTGACGATGCGTTTTTCCACGATCTCCTCCTCGTCGCAGACAATGGTGCCCTGGCCCTGGTCTTCGCCGGGCTCAACGAAGCTGGATAGCACCCTAAGCGGCACCCGCTGCGCCATGGCAAGCTCGACGGAACGGCTCTGCAGCACCTTTGCGCCAAGCGAAGCCATTTCCAGCATCTCTTCGTAGCTTATGCGCTCCAGCCTTCGGGCGCGCTCCTCGATGCGCGGATCGGTGGTGTAGACCCCGTCCACATCGGTGTAGATGTTGCAGACGGCCGGCCGCAGCGCCGCGGCCACCGCCACCGCCGAAAGGTCGCCGGCGCCGCGGCCAAGGGTGGAGAGCCGTCCATCCTGATCGATGCCCTGAAAGCCGGCGATGATCGGGATCTCGCCCTTGGCCATGGCCGCCAGCAGCTTGTCCGGCGACACCTCCTGGATGCGCGCCCGACCGTGGGCGTCGTCGGTGACGATCGGGATCTGCCAGGCCAGCCACGAACGGGCGAAATAGCCCATGTTGCGCAAGGTCATGGCCAGCAGCCCGGCGGAGACCTGTTCGCCGGACGCCACCACAACGTCGTATTCGTCGTCGGACGACGGCACGCCCGCCGCCGCGGCGCCCGCGCCATCGGTCCAGGCCACCAGTTCATTGGTCCGTCCCGCCATGGCCGAGACCACGACGGCGACCTCGCGCCCGGCATCGACCTCGGCCGCCACCAGGCGCGCCACCCGGCGAATGCGCTCCAGATCGGCCACCGAGGTGCCGCCGAATTTCATCACCAGGCGGGACAAGGCCGAGGCGCTCCAAAAATGAGGCGCCCTTCTAGCGACGAGGACCGGCCGGATCAATCGGAGGGTCTTGACCGCGCCTGCAGGCGTGAGTACCTATCTAACTATCAAATAGGAGATAGGCATGTCCTTGCCCACCGACCGCATGACGGAGATCGTCAAACCCTTCACCACGGTATCGGACAAGATCAGGGCGCTCGACGCCGCCGGCGCGCCGCGGGCCGAGATCGCCAGGTTTCTCGGCAAACGCTACCAGCATGTCCGCAACGTGCTGGTCGAAGGACCGCCGAAGGAGCGCTACACCGTCGGACGCGTGGAATTCGCCGATGTCCGCGAGGCGGCCGCGCCGGCCTTCACCATGGAAGCGGACGCCTCGATGCTCCGGCTTCGGATCGGGCAGGATGGCACGGTTCAGCTTCCGGCTTCGGTTCTCGAGGCTCTGGGGTTGACGCCAGGCGGCATCGCCATCGCCGAACTGCAAGCCGATCGCCTCACGGTGCTCAGCGTCGGCGAGTCGATCCGACGCGTGCGGCAGATGGTTCGTGAGCTGATCCCGAACCGGACCGGGCTGGTGGATGACCTGATCGCGGATCGGCGTCGCGAGGCCGCGGCGGAAGAGAATGGCTGACTGGGTGCTGGACGCCTCGGCCGCGCTGGCTCTCTTACTCGACGAGCCTGGCGCGGACCGGGCTTGGCAGGCGCTCAATCTCGGCATCGAGGTTCAGCTCATTCGTTGACGCGTCGGCCCCACCGGTTCAGCAAGGCTCGTATGTCCACCGCGGCTTCCAGCATAGACCCCGCCGACGTCGCGCGGTTTTCGGCCATCGCCGAGGAATGGTGGGATCCGAACGGCAAGTTCGCGCCGCTGCATCGGTTCAATCCGGTGCGGCTGGACTTCATCCGCGAGCAGGCCCTGGCCCGGTTCGGGCGCGAGCCCAAGGCGCGCAGCCCCTTCGAGGGGTTGAGCCTGCTCGACATCGGCTGCGGCGGCGGCCTGCTCTGCGAACCGATGCGGCGCCTGGGTTTCGCGGTCACCGGTGTCGACGCGTCCGAGCGTAATATCGAGGTTGCTCGCACCCACGCCGAGGCGATGGCGCTCACCATCGACTACCGTTGCTCGACGGCCGAGGCGCTGCTCGGCGAGGACCAGGCGCGGTTCGACCTCATCCTGAACATGGAGGTGGTCGAGCACGTCGCCGAGCCCGGCCAGTATCTGCGCGACTGCACAGGCCTGCTGAAGCCAGGCGGTCTGATGATCGTGGCGACGCTGAACCGCACCCTGAAAGCGCTGGCCCTGGCCAAGATCGGCGCGGAATACGTGCTGCGCTGGCTGCCGCCGGAAACCCACGACTGGCGCAAGTTCCTCAAACCCGACGAGATCCGCGGCTTTCTGGATGGTGAGCCGGTCGAGGTGGAGGGCCCGTTCGGTGTCAACTTCAACCCGCTGTCCGGCCGTTGGACGCAGGGGCCGGACGCGGACATCAACTACATGATGACGGTGAGCCGCCCGACCGACTGACGCGTTAGAGCCGGTTGGCCGCCGGCGGACGAAACGCGAGAACCACGCCCGGCCTGCTGCAGCGCCGATGGCGCATGATCCTGCCTGCTGGACCTGATCGTTTCGTCGGCGCCGCGCGACGCCGAAGCGACGGAACAGGCGTGGCTCTCCGTGTGTTACAGATGCGACATTCGGCCGCAAATCGATTCGCCTAGGCTGATCGATGGCGCTGCATGGCGCGTTTGCGTGAATCGGATCGTCGTCGTCCTCGGACGTTCGGCGGCCGGCCGGCGGGTAGGGCTTGATGCGAAGCGAGTGGGTAAGACTTCAAGTCCGGAGCGCGCTGATCTGGCGCGGGCTGCTGATCGACCTGAGCAACTTCCACCTGCTCCAGTATCGCAGCGTCACCGGCTTCCTGGTTTCGGGCAAGAATTCCGGCACCCATTGGCTGCGGTTCATGCTCAGCCACGCCATGGCGCGGCGCTACGGCCTTGCCCCGCCCGTTCATTCGAGCGGGCGAAGCTCGGAGGACTTTGTCGGCCACCCGCGCTGGCCGCGGAGGCATCCCGAGCTGCCCTTCATCGCCAGTTCGCACAACCTGCCCTCATCCATCCTCTCATGGGGTTGGGTGCGCTGGCTGTTCGACCTGCCGCCGGTCGTGGTGCTGGTGCGCGATCCGAAGGAGGCGATGCTCTCCCACTACGTCAAATGGCATGAGGTGCTGTCGCTCAGCCTGCACGACTACATCTGCAACTCGTCCACCAAGCGCAAGCAGTTGGCCGACGGCTGGTGGTACATCGACTTCTTCAATCGCTGGGGCCGCATGGCCAGGGCCGCGCCGGAGTATGTGCTGGTGGTGCGTTACGAAGACCTGCAGAACGCGCCCGAATACTGGCTCGAGCGGATTTCCGACCATATCGGCCTTGGCCTCGACGCCGCGGCGATCGCCGCGGCCATGGAGGTCTCCACTCGCGAAGCCGTCCGCTCGACCCTCGACCCGGCCTATGGCGAGGCGATCGTGCCGGACGCCGGCGAGCGGTCCAGAATCCGCCTGCCGGCCGCGGAAGACGCCGTGTTGACCCGGCAGTTCGACGATCATCTGCACTACGACTTTGGCTACGACCATGTGCGCCGGACCAACCGCGCGGAGCGGCCCAGCGTCGGCGCCAGAGGCCTGACCTGGGCCAAGACCGCCTTTATGGTCGCGGTCGGCTATGCCGTGTTCAATCAGTTCGGCCGGCCCTATTTCAACCTGCCCCTCGCCTCGCCCTGGAGCCAGTTGGAGCTGACAGGGGTATTCACCGTGCTGACCGCGCTGGGCGCGCAATCCTTTCCGCGCCTCAAAGCCGCGGTGCCGGCCCTGCTCTCGGCCGGCGGCGCCCTGGTCGAATGGGCGCAGCATTGGCGCCTGGCGCCGGGCACCGGCAGCCTGTCCGACCTGACGGCCGAGATCGCCGGCATCGCGGTCGCCTCGGCCATCATGCTGTTTATCGCGGCTGGCCCAGCCACCGACGGCGCCCGCCAGGCCAGGGCGCTTAGTTCAGTTCCGTCTTCTTCGGCGGCTCGGGCGGCAGCGGCGCGACCTGGACGCCATCCTCGATGAGCGCCCGAACCTCCTTGGGCGACGCCTCGCCATAGATGCCCCGGTCTTCCGAGGCGCCCTCGTGGATGGCGCGCGCCTCGGCGGCGAAGCGGTCGCCGACATAGTCGAAATTATCCGTAACGTGGCTGCGCACCCGGCGCATGGCCTCCATCATCATCGAGCGCATCTGCGGGTCGGACTCGGCCGAACCCCTCGCCTTGGTCCCTGAGACCGACGGCGCCATGATCTGTTTGCGGACGTCGCTTGAGCCGCAGACCGGGCATTCGACCAGGCCGCGGGCGTTCTGGTCGTCATAGTCCGCCGAAGCGCCGAACCAGCCCTCGAACGGGTGCTCGTGCGCGCAGACCAGGGCATATTTGATCATGACGCCGCCACTGGACCGGTGAAGGCGCGTTCGTTGGCGAGCGCCGGGATCGCCGCCCGGGCCTTGGCCGATGCCGCCAGGTCGAGGGTCGCGGCAATCACGCCGGGCTCGTCATCGGCCGCCGCCGCCAGCACCTCGCCCCAGGGGCCGACGATCATCGAGCGGCCCCAGGTGCCGCGGCCATCCTCATGGCGGCCGCCCTGGGCGGGGGCCAGCACGAAGGCGCCGGTCTCGATGGCCCGGGCGCGCAGCAGGATCTCCCAGTGCGCCTCGCCGGTCGGCCGGGTGAAGGCGGCGGGTATGGTCAGGATCTCGGCGCCGGCCTTGGCCAGGGCGCGATAGAGATAGGGAAAGCGGATGTCGTAGCAGATGCTCAGACCGAGCATACCGAACGGAGTCTGGGCGACCACGGCCTCGGCGCCCGCCGTATAGGCCTCGGACTCCCGCGCGCGTTCGCCGGTGGGCAGGTCGACATCGAACATATGGATTTTGTCATAGGTCGCCGTGACCTGGCCGGCCGGGTCGATCAGCATGGAGCGGTTCGCCGCCCCGCCGTCTTCGCGCAGCACCAGGGCCGAGCCGATCAGGATCCAGACCTTCAGTTCGGCGGCCAGCGCGATCAGGCCCTGGACGCAGGGATCGGTCTGGGCGGGCTTCAGCGCCGCGAACAGCTTGGTCCGGTCGCGTTCGAGAATGTTGGTGGCCTCGGGCGTGGCGATGAACCCCGCGCCATCGGCCACGGCCTGGCGGACCAGCGGCTCAACCTGCGCGAACGCCGCGGCCTGGCCGGCCGGGGTGCGAAGCTGCAAAAGGGCGACCCGAACCTCGCTCATGCGCTGAGCAGGGGATCCAGCTGGCCGGCGCGGTCCAGCGCCATCAGCTCGTCGCAGCCGCCGACATGTTTATCGCCGATGAAGATCTGCGGATAGGTGGCCCGGCCGTTTGAACGCTCGAGCATCTCTTTGCGCAGGGCGGGGTCGAAGGCGGCCTCGACTTCGGCGACTTGTGCGCCCTTAGCGGCCAGCAGGCTGAGCGCGCGGCTGCAATAGGGGCAGAAGGGTTTGGTGTAGATGGTGATCTTGGGCATGGCCGTCATATAGCGAGACTTGCCGCCTCGCGCACCCTGGCCACCACCGCCAGATCGACCGCGCTGGCGCCCGCCGCCAGCAGCGCGCGTGCGCAGGCCTCGGCCGTGGCGCCGGTGGTCAGGACGTCGTCGATCAGCAGGATGCGCCGGCCCTCCACGCGCCGGCGCCGGCCGGGCGGGACGGCGAAAGCGCCCGCGACATTGCGTCGGCGGCCGGAACCGGACTTGCCGGCCTGGCTCTCGGTGCGTTTCGATCGCACCAGCGTGTCCGGCAGAAAGCTTAGCCCATGCCGCCTGGCCAGCGGCCGGGCGATCTCCGCGGCCTGGTTGTAGCGCCTGGCCAGGAGCCGGGAGCGGTGCAGCGGCACTGGCGCCACCGCGTCGGCCTCGGCCAGCAGGTCGTCGGCCGCGCGGCTGACCCAGCCGCTGAGCAGCCGCGCCAGATCGGTGCGATCGGCGTGCTTGAACTGCAGGATCAGATCGCGCGAAGCGTCGTCATAGAGCACCGCGGCCCGGGCGCGGGCGAAGGCCCTTGGCCGCGCCAGACAGGCGGCGCAGCGTTCGCCCGGGTCGTATTCGAACGGCGCGCCGCAGCCATCGCATAGCGGCTCGGCGATGAAGGCGACCTTGGTCCAGGCCTCGGCGGAAAGCCCGCTCGACTGGGCGCGGCCGGACTGGTCGAGGGTCTGCGGCGGAAAGACCAGGTCCAGCAGGCCCCGCGCCGCCGCCCGCGCGCCCGGTCCCGGTTTCCAGAAGGCCCGGTTGCCGTCATGGTCCAGCTTCATGGCCACCCCACCCCGCCTGTTCGACCGCGACCTGCATCGCCGCCGCCTCGACCGTGCGGCGGGTGCGTTCGAAAGCGCGAACTTCCTGAAACAGCGCGCCGCCGCCGACCTGGTCGAACGCCTGGAGGCTATAGTGCGCGACTTCCCGGTCGCCGTCGACCTGGGCGCGCGGGATGGGAGCTTCGCCGCAGCGCTGGCCGCCAGCCCAGCCAGCGCGCGGGTGGGCCTGTTGATCGAGACAGATCTCTCCGCCGCGATGCTGCGGCCCCGCTCCGGGCGGCGGGTGCTGTTGGACGAAGAGCGGCTGCCGTTCGCCGAAGCCAGCCTCGACCTGGTGGTCTCCAGCCTCGCCCTGCACTGGGTCAATGATCTGCCCGGCGCCCTGATCCAGATCCGTCGCGCGCTGAAGCCCGACGGGCTTTTTCTGGGCGCGGTCCTGGGCGGCGAGACCCTGGGCGAGCTTCGCACCGCCCTGACCCAGGCCGAGCTGGAGGTTCTGGGCGGAGCTGGCGCGCGGATCTCGCCCTTTCTCGACGGTTATGACGCCGTGGGGCTTCTGCAGCGCGCGGGGTTCGTTCTGCCGGTGGCGGACCTGGATCGGGTCAGCGCCCGCTACCCGCATCCCCTGAAGCTGCTGCAAGAACTCAGGGCCATGGGCGAGACCAGCGCCTTCGCCGATCGCGACGGGCCAAAGCTGACCCGCGCGGTGCTGGCGCGCGCCTTCGAAATCTATGCCGAGCGTTTCGCGGAAGCCGACGGGCGGCTGCCCGCCACCTTCGACATCGTCACCTTGACCGGTTGGACCCCGGCCTGACGCGGTTTAGAGCGCGCCGCCGATGGTGCCCGCCGCCGTATTCAGGACGGTGGTGAACTTGGTGCTGAAATTGGTCACCGCGGCGACGATCACCAGAAAGATCAGCGAGACGATGAGGCCGTATTCGATGGCCGTCGCGCCGGACTCATCGGCCAACAGCCTCATAACAAATCGCGCAGCCAAGCGACCAGGGGCGCATCGGCCGGCGGCATCGGATAGTCCGCCATTTGGTTCGGTCTTACCCATGCGAGCGCCTCGTGTTCCCGTGCCTGGACCACGCCGTTCCATCTTCGGCACACGTAAAGTGGCATGAGTAGGTGAAATGAATCGTAAGCGTGACTGGTAAACACGAACGGGGCGAGGCAGGCCTGAACGACGTTAATGCCGAGTTCCTCATGCAGCTCGCGGATCAAGCAGGCCTCGGGGGTTTCCCCCTTCTCAACCTTACCGCCTGGAAACTCCCACATGCCTGCCAGATGTTTACCATGCGGTCTTTTGCAGATGAGAACCCTGCCATCGACGTCAACAAGCGCCGCGGCGGCGACCAGAAGAATCTCGCTCATCGGGGCGTCTACGAGCGATAATCGCCGTTGATTTCGACGTAGCGTTTGGTCAGGTCGCAGGTCCAGATCACCGCCGAGGCGCGCCCGACGCCGACATCGACGCTGACCTCCAGCTCCGGCCGTTTCATGTAGGCGCTCATCTTGGCCTCGTCGTAGGAGGCCGAGACCGTCCCGTCATGGGCGGCGACCAGATCGCCGAAACGCACGCTCATGCGGTCGCGATTGACCGGCTCGTCAGCCCGGCCGACGGCCATGACGATGCGGCCCCAGTTGGCGTCCTCGCCGGCGAAGGCGGTCTTGACCAGCGGGCTCTCGGCGATGGTGCGGGCGATCCGCCGCGCCGAGGCCGGGGTTTTCGCGCCGTTCACGGTGATCTTGACGAACTTGGAGGCCCCTTCCCCATCGCGGACCAGTTGCAGGGCCAGGTCGAGCAGCACCGCCTCCAGCTTCTCGCGGAATTCCTCGAGGCGGGGGTCGCTCATCCGAGTGATGGGCGGGGCGCCGCTCATGCCGGTGGCGAACAGCAGCAGGGTGTCGTTGGTCGAGCGGTCGCCGTCGACCGT
>CALAEG010000492.1 GCA_937890965.1 uncultured Caulobacteraceae bacterium
AGAGAGATTTGCGTCTCTCGGGTTTCCGCGACCAGCTCATTGGTGACCTGGACATACCGTGCGTGGTGCTTGCCGTGATGCGTCCGCAGGGTCGTTTCGGAGATCGTCGGCGCCAGGGCGGTGTAGCCATAGGGAAGGTTTGGCAGTCTATACATGACTAAAAGGGCTCTTGTTTGCGGTCGTCTGAATCGCCTGGACTCCGTGTTGCGGCGGCGCCCAGGAAACGTCTGCCGGACCGATGTCATTTCGCCAACTGCACCACTCTCAGATAGGGCTTTAGTTCGGTCCAGCCTTGGGGAAACCGGGCCCTGGCGTCTTCATCGGAGAGGCCGGGGGCGATGATCACCGGTTGGCCCTTCTCCCAATTGACCGGCGTGGCGACCTTTTCGGCGTCGGTCAGCTGCAGGCTGTCGATCGCGCGCAGGACCTCGGCGAAGTTGCGGCCGGTGCTTGGCGGATAGGTCAGGATCAGGCGGATCTTCTTGTTCGGATCGATGACGAACACCGCCCGCACCGTCACGTTTGGATCGGATTGCGGGTGGATCATGCCGTAGAGTTCAGCGACCCTGCGCTCAGGGTCCGCCAGCATCGGGAAGTTGAGCGTCTGGCCTTGGGTCTGTTCGATATCCTTCTCCCAGCGGCCGTGCGACGCGACTGAATCCACCGAAAGCCCGATAGGCTTCACGCCTCGCTTGTCCCACTCGGGCTTCAGGCGAGCGACTTCACCGAGTTCGGTCGTGCAGACCGGTGTGAAGTTCTTCGGATGACTGAAAAACAGCCCCCAGGACGATCCCAGCCACTTATGGAAGCTAATCGGCCCTTCGGTGCTGTCCTGCTCGAAGTCGGGGGCGATTTGGCCCAGCTGAAGCGACATTCGACGTCTCCCGTTCGCAGGTGGCCGGCGGCCATGGCCGTCAGGGCTTAAACGTATGGCTGGCTGGCTTTGACACCTGGCCGGCTTCGGATGGCGCCTGTCGAAACGACCGCCGTCGCCTCATCCAACTGAGCGGGCAGGGGTGGCCCGACCCAGACGGCGGCGGTCGCTTCGCTCGCCCCGGCTGGGGGTCCGGGATCGAGTTGGGCAAGCACGGGGCGGTGCAACCCGCCTGATCATCGCTGGGTGTCCGAGCCAGCTCGACTGACGCCTATATTGATCCGCGAAGCATCAACAGGCAAACGAATGCTATTGCGGTTTAAACGCAATAATGTTGTTGTTGCGGCATGGATATCGGGCTGGCCCGCACCTTCCTCCAAGTCGTCGCCACCGGCAGCTTCGTGTCGGCGGCGGATCGGCTGAACCTGACGCAGACCGCGGTCAGCGCCCGCATACGGACGCTGGAGGAACAGATTGGCCGGCGCCTGTTCGTGCGCAATCGCGCGGGTGCGAGACTGACGCCGGCTGGCGAACGCTTTCGGCATCACGCGACAACCCTGGTGCAGGTCTGGGAACGCGCGCGCCAACAGGTGGCGTTGCCGCCGGGGCGGGCCAACCTCGTGAGCATCGGCGGCGAGTTCAGCCTCTGGAACCCCCTCTTCGCCGATTGGCTGCTTTGGATGCGGCGCGAGTGCCCGGACATCGCGGTGCGCGCCGAGGTCGATACTGCGAGCCGGCTGCTCGATCGGGTCCAGGATGGCTCGCTCGATGTGGCCGTTCTCTACAACCCGCCACCGCGCCCGGAGCTTGTGCTTGAACTGATCACCGAGGAGAAGCTCATTCTGGTTACGACCGACGAGGATGGACGGCTGCGGCCGGAGGACTACGTCTATGTTGACTGGGGCCTACACTACTCCGCCAGCCACGAGACCGCGTTCCCCGAACTTGCAAACGCCGCTGTCTCAATTTCGCTCGGGCCGCTGGCGCTGAGCTATGTGCTTGCGGTGGGCGGCGCAGGATATTTCCGGTCGGCGATCGCGCGCCCCTACCTGGAGAGCCGGCAGCTACATCGCGTCGATCGCGCGCCGGAGTTCTCGTATTCGATCCATGCTGTCTACTCCGCCCGAAGCGCGGCGGACGTCATCGATCGGGTGCGCAACGGACTGCGCCAATGCGCCAGCCGCGAACCGCTAACCCATGCAACGTGAACGTTCCGCCTCGCCGGACATCTCTATGACAGCGCTCGGCCACCAGACCGTCACGCTGGCCTCGGAAAGACGCCCGCCTCAGTGACGATGACGTCCATAGGAATGTCATGTGGCAGCGGTTGGATCGTTTGTAGCCTCATGAATTCGAACCCGATACCGATCGTCAGCGGCCTTGGTGTCGTGGCGGCGAGCGTGCGGTCAAAGTAGCCGCCGCCATAGCCAAGCCGATGACCCGCCCCATCAAAGCCGACGAGCGCGACAATGAGCGTGTCGGGTTTTACAATCGGGCCGTCGCGGGGACCGAGAATATCATAGATGCCGTTCGACAACGGGTCTCCGGGCCGCCATACCCGAAACTGCACCGGCCGGTTCTTCTCGACGACAACGGGCAACGCGACCGATCCGCCTTCGGCGAGGATGCGGTTAGCCAATGGAAACAGACTGATCTCACGTTGAAACGGCCAGTAGATCCCAACCTGGCCCGTGCGTATCGCCGCGAATTCGGACACCAGCCGCGCCAACGCCGCGCTGCTCTTTTCGCGGTGAGCCGCCAAGGAGAGGTCGATTCGGAGGGCAAGAAGTTCGGCGCGCCTTTTGCGCCGCCAAGTCAGGATCGCGGCGCGATCCTGCTGGTTGACCGAGGTCGTTTCCATGCGGACCACTAGGCGGGGAGAAACCGCAGCGCGCCGCCGTCATTGCAATAACGCAGGCCGGTCGGCTTCGGCCCGTCATGGAAGATATGACCCTGGTGGCCGAGGCAGCGGGCGCAGTGATATTCGGCTCGCTCGCAGTCCAGCGAAGTATCGCGTTTGATCGCGATGTTTTCATGGAAGACGTCGAAGAAGCTTGGCCATCCTGTGCCAGAGTCGAATTTCCAGTCTGACTTGAAGAGAGGCAGGCCACAGCCGGCGCACACTAACAGGCCGCGCCTATGCTCGTCATTCAGGGGGCTGGAACCGGGTGCTTCGGTTCCTTCGTG
Source organism: uncultured Caulobacteraceae bacterium (assembly GCA_937890965.1). Taxonomy (GTDB): domain Bacteria; phylum Pseudomonadota; class Alphaproteobacteria; order Caulobacterales; family Caulobacteraceae; genus Poindextera. The sequence continues at coordinate 3,062 of CALAEG010000492.1, forward strand.
CCGGAGCACGTCAAAGGCGGCTGGTGTGAGCCGCTTTTTCCATTCGGCGTCGGAGATTTTGCGCCACGGCGATCCAGCGAACGGGTCAGGCCTGGTGGTCGGAGCGGCTGCCGGCCCGACCGAGCGGGCGCCGAGGCAGCGTGTGTCAATCGATAGACTGACCTGACCTTCAGGGCTGGGTTGCTTGACCATTCAGACCTCACCGAAGAAACACAATTACGTTCAGTCACCAGCGGGCCGATGAAATCGACAGGCCGTTAGTTCATCGCACGCTACGTCCCGCCACCGCCGGCCGAAGCGCTCGGCACGATTTCGACCTCAATGCGAAAGGAAGAGTGCGGGTCCAGATGTCTGATCCAGCAGTGTCCATGTCGTTCCGCCAAAGATGAAAAGTTGGAAACGGGGGTGGCCAAAGGCGCCGGCGACTACCCACGAAAACAAGCTGTATGGCGTCGCTGCGAGAAACGTCGCCGACATATGGGCACCGAACGGAGCCGCTAGCGCGGCGGCCGATCGAAGCCTCTGATCATCCTTCTCACCTCCAAGGAGAGGCGTAAGAATCCGTGTCCAGCACATTTTACTGATCCTTCGGCGCGCACGCTGACCCGAGCGAGTTGACGGCGAAACTTAACCCATAGCAAGAGAATGCTATTGAGCTTTGTCTGCAGTTATATTGCTGTATTCGCGGGACCCCCGAGGGG
>CALAEG010000493.1 GCA_937890965.1 uncultured Caulobacteraceae bacterium
CCGCCAGCTCGCTCGGCGCGGCATCGCTCATTGGCTCTTCGGGCGCAGGCCGTTCGTCGCTCATACACTCCCTATACGGTGCTGACGTCGCGTCGTGGAAGCCGGCTGCAGATTGTGTTTGCAAAGGCAACTAGAAGGTTGCATATAAGCCGCCATGAGCATGGATGACGTCTTCAAGGCGCTGGCCGACCCGATGCGGCGTCGGCTGCTGGACGACCTCCATGCCCGCAACGGGCAGACGCTGGGCGCGCTTTGCGAGGGACGCGGCATGACGAGGCAGGCGGTGACCAAGCACCTGGCCATTCTGCAGGCCGCCAACCTCATCGCCACCGAGAAGCGCGGCCGCGAGAAGCTGCACTACCTGAACCCCGTTCCCATCCACGACATCGCCGATCGCTGGATCGGCAAGTACGAGCGCGGCCGCCTGGACGCGCTCGCCACCCTCAAACGCGACCTGGAAGGACAGACCGATGACTGAGAGCCGCTTTCTCTACGTGACCTATATCCGCGCGTCGGCGGCCAAGATCTTCGCCGCCCTGACCGACCCCGAGCAGAACAAGAAGTTCTGGGGCGGCTACAGCCAGCAAAGCACCTGGGAAAAGGGCGCCGACTACAGCATCGTTTCAGCCGACGGCAGCGCCTGGGACACCGGCAAGGTGCTGAGCATCGATCCGCCCAGGCATGTCTCCGTCTCCTGGCTGCACCTGAGGGATGCGGCGATGAAGGCCGAAGGCGCCTCCACCGCCAGCTTCGACCTCGAGCCCATGGGCGACAACCTGACCAAGGTGACGCTGACACATTCGGTCGGCGTTTCGCCGTCGAAGCTCATCGCGGCGGTCTCCACCGGCTGGCCGATGATCATGGCCAGCCTGAAGTCGCTGATCGAAACCGGCGAGGCGCTCGCGATGCCGGCCGGCTGACGCCCGGGTTCGACAGGTCGGCTGCCGGCGGCCTAGTATGGCCCGCCGGTCGCCGCTCGGAATGGCGCCGCTTAGACGGGGAGAGACGAACATGGCGCTCGAGGGTGGATGCTATTGCGGCGAGCTGCGCTACAAGGCCGAGGGCGAGCCGATGATGAAGGCTCAGTGCCATTGCCGCGAGTGCCAGTACATTTCCGGCGGCTCGCCCAATGTGGTGATGGGAATGCCGGCGGAGGGGTTCTCCTACACCAAGGGAACACCAAAGACCTTCGCCCGCACTGACCTGGAGCATCCGGCCAAGCGCGAATTCTGCGCCACCTGCGGCACCCACATCCTGACCCGCGCCCATGGCTTTCCGGGCGTGATCCTGAAGGTGGGCACCCTGGATGATCCGAGTGTGTTCGGCGGCCCGGGCATCGCCATCCAGACGGCGGACAAGCAGAGCTTCCACCACATCCCCGACGGCGTCCCGACCTTCGAACGCTTCCCCGGCTAGGCGGGCAACCTCAGGCGTAGCTGTACTTGGGGTTCCAGTTCGGGTCGGCGCCGGGGACGAGGTCGAACAGGTGGTAGACCAGGCAGAAGCCGTCGAACGGACCAAGGTCGGCGTCGGATAGGCGCAGGATGCGGTCGCCGTCGCGCCGGAAGACCGAGACGCCCGGATTCCAGCCGCCCATGGCCTGGTCGAAGACGTCGTCGCTGCGATGGCGATAGCCCAGGTCCTGCGCGAAGGTCGAATTGACGTGGCTGACCATCGGAAACCGCCAACCCCGGCTCTTGGCGAACTGTTTCTGCACCTCGACCGTGTTCGGGCTGGAGACCACGAAGGCGGCGCGGCTGGCCAGGTGGTCGTAGACGCCGTTGAAGCCGTCCGCCCACATGGTGCAGCTGGGGCAGCCGGTCCCCATATTGTGGATCAGGATCAGGTCGCGCTTGTCGCCGAACAGTTCGGACAGGCGCACCGGCCCATCCCAGCCGTCCAGCACATAGTCCCGCACCACCTGCGGCTCGACCTTGGCCTGCAGCGCCCGCATCTCGCGCCGCAAAACCGCGATCTCTTCCCGCTTGGTGTCTAACGTCGCCATGGTTTCCGCATAGGTCATGGCTTCTCCTTTTCGATGTCGATGAGGTGCTGGGCCAGGGTCTCGAACTGGGCCTGCCAGTATTTGGCGTAGCGATTGAGCCAGAGCGCCGCCTCCGACAGCGGCTCGGCGTCGAGGCTGCAGCGGCTGATGCGGCCCGAGCGGGCCTGGGTGATCAGGCCGGCGCGCACCAGCACCTGGATGTGGCGCGACACCGCCTGCAGCGAGATGGCGAAGGGCTCGGCGAGCTCGGAGACCAGCAGGGCGCGGCCGTCCAGCCGCTCAAGGATCGAGCGGCGCACCGGATCGCTGAGCGCGAAGAAGACGGCGTCCAGGCGGTCGGTTTCGGCGTCAGGCGGCGTGGCGAGGGCGAGGCTCATGCGTCATATCAATCAATAGATCAGTTGATTGTCAATTGATCAGTTGATTGTTCCGTCATCCCCCGCTGGAGCCGCGCAGCGGCGGAATGCGGAGTGGGGTAGGTCGGCTAGCGCCCCAAAGCGCTGTAGGTCAGGTTCTGGAAGGCAGGCAGGGCGGCCGCGGCGGCCATGCGCTGGCCGGTGGCGAGCTGCGAGGCGGCTTCCGGGCCAAGCTCCATCGAGTTCTGGATCATGTAGATCATGATCATGTTCTCGGCCGGATCGGCCCGCCACCAGGTCCCGAAGGCGCCTGGCCAGCTGAAGGCGCCGTTGGTGCCCTGGCCCATCCAGGCCTGCTTCTCGACCTCGGTGATCACCGAAAGCCCCAGCCCGAATCCCTGACCGGCCCAGAAGGGGATGCCCATGAACGGGATCGCCCGCTGTTCGTCGGTCAGCCGGTTGGTGACCATCAGGTCCACCGTCTCGGGCTTAAGCAGCCGTACGCCATCCAGCTCGCCCTTGTTCAGCAGCATGCGGGCGAACTTAAGATAGTCGTCGACGGTCGAGACGAGCCCGCCGCCGCCGGTGTAGGCGGGCGGCTCTTGGTAGGCGCGGAACGGCACCGGCT
>CALAEG010000494.1 GCA_937890965.1 uncultured Caulobacteraceae bacterium
TGGTCCTCGGCGGCCGGATCCTCTCGCGGGGTTTCGGTTTCCTGGGTTTCGATCCGACGAAGATCGTCACCGTGGTGACCGGCCCGATGTATCACTCGGCCCCCAACGCCTATGGCATGTTGTCAGGACGCCTGGGCGGCACGGTGATCCTGCAGGCCAGGTTCGATCCGGAGGAGCTGCTCCAGCTGATCGACCATCACCGGGTCATGCACCTGCACATGGTGCCGATCATGTTCAACCGGTTGCTGAAGCTGCCGGAAACCGTGAAGGCGAAATACGACGTTTCGTCCCTGCGGTTTGTGGTCCACGCGGCCGCGCCCTGCCCCGCGCCGACCAGCAGGCGCTGATCGAGTGGTGGGGGCCGGTGATCAACGAGTACTACGGCGCCACGGAGACCGGGATCGTGGTCTTCTGCGACTCCGAACAGTGGCTCTCCCACCCCGGAACAGTCGGCAAGGCCATTCCGGAAAGCGAGGTCCGGGTCATCGATGCGGACGGAAACAGTCTGCCGCCGCGCGAGGTCGGCGAGGTGGTGGCGCGCACCAAGGAGCTCGCCGATTTCACCTATCACGGTGACGATCAGAAGCGCCGCGACACCGAGAAGGTCGGCCTGATCGCCCCCGGGGACATCGGCTACCTCGATGAGGACGGCTTCCTCTATCTGTGCGACCGGGCCAAGGACATGATCATCTCCGGCGGGGTGAATATCTATCCGGCCGAGATCGAGGCCGAACTGATGAAGATGCCGGGGATCGTCGACTGCGGCGTGTTCGGCATTCCGGACGAGGAATACGGCGAGGCCGTGTGCGCCGCGGTCCAGGCGGCGCCAGGGGTCGAGCTTTCGCAAGCCGAGGTCCGCGCCTTCCTGCGCGGGCATATGGCCGGCTACAAGGTGCCCAAGCGGGTCGACTTCCATGCGGAGCTTCCCCGCGAGGATTCCGGCAAGATCTTCAAACGCCAGCTGCGCGAGCCCTTCTGGGCCGGTCTGGATCGACGCATCTGAGGACGCGCTCCAGGGCCCTTGACTGTCCGCAAGATCACTCGGCGGGGGGCTCAGCGTTTGAGAAATTCATCGATTCCCGCCTGAGCGCTCTTAAAGCCCAGGTTCTCGGCCATGGCCTTTGAGGCCAAGGCGTAGCCTTCTTCCAGCGGCAGCTCGATCTGGCGGTGAAAGACGCGCTTGCCGAGCGCGATGGCTTCGGGGGCCTTGGCGGCTATGGCGAGCGCCGCCTCGTCCACGGCAGCGTCAAGTTCGGCGCTGGGCACGGCGCGATTGATCAGCCCCATGGCGGCGGCCTCGGCCGCCCCGACGAAGCGGCCCGTCAGCAGCATCTCCAGCGCATCCTTGCCGCCAACGCCGCGCGCGAGCGGCACCCCCGGTGTCGAGCAGAAGAGCCCGAGATTGATGCCCGACACCGCGAACCGGGCGGTGTCGGCGCTGAAGGCCAGGTCGCAACTGGCCACCAGCTGGCAGCCGGCCGCCACGGCGGCGCCTTGCACGCGGGCGATGACCGGCTTGGGGCAGGCGACGATCGCCTGCATCAGGGCCGAACAGTGGGAGAAGAGGGCTTCATGGGCGGCGAGGTCCCCGCCGTCCCTCAGCTCGGCGAGGTCGTGACCGGCGCAAAATAGGCGCCCGCTTGCGCCAAGGACGATCACGCGGACGACCGGGTTGGCGTCCAGGTCGGCCAGCGAGCGTGAAAGCGCCGTGATCATCGCCTCGGAGAGGGCGTTGGCGCGGCCCGGATCGTTGAGCGTCAGGCGCGCGATAGCGCCGTCAACCCGGGAGAGCAGGATTGGCTCGGACATGCTGCGGCGTCACTCCCGTGCAGTGCGACGCTACGGTTTGCCGCAATTGGCCCGCGGTCAAGCGGCCCTCGATTTCGCGTAGCGGCGGAGGGCACCGCTGTTCGACAGGCGGAATGGCGGGCATAGGCTCGCCCCCATGCTCAAGAGCCGTCTTCAGCTCCACGCACTCCCCATGATCGTGGCGGCCTACCTGGTCGCGGACCCTGGGCGATTCCCACCGGCGTCGCCTGGCCGCAAGGTGGTCCAGCCTGGGCGTTGCCCCAGCAGAACTTGCCAACAAATCCCTGTCCCAACTGCAAACCCTCGCTTCCGCATGGCACGGGGAAGGATGTGGAGCGAACGGCCCATTGACCTGTCAATAAGTCATCTCGACCAACAGTATTGCAGACGTCAACATTGCATCGGGCTATCCGGCCTGACCTTACCCAAGCGGGACGGCGGAATATACCCGACCGGATTTTCATCCTGACCTTTATGATATCTCAATGGCCACTGCCAAGGCTCAGTAGGATTAACACCGTCACAATATAATATAGACATACCGTCACTGGCTTTGAGAAAAAACATCGGCCCGCCTGCCGTCTGGACGAAGAGGATGGCGGGGGTGCCGCCAATTCCTTTCTGGGTCCGCCAATTTGATATCTGGCCGTCGTCAACGTAGACTTGAATGGAACAACCTTCGCCGTTCGGGCCGCTGCCGCCCACTCTCCGGGCGGATGGCGTGCAGGCCCCCCGTGACTCGCGGCCGTCCATCACGAAAAGGAGGTCGTGGTTCGCGCTTTCGTCACGCAGTTGAGCGACGAAGAGACGCAGCGGTGCCGCCTCACTTTCCGCCGCGTCGGCTAACCTCTTGTCGGTGATCAAACCGGGGTCGTTCTTGAGGAAGGGCCTCAGCGCTTTGAGAGCGCGCGTACTGATCGGCTTGAACAGCACGGGCGTTAGTCCCGGATAGATTACTGTGGTCGCCTGCAGGCTTTCGAGCCCCTCCTGTATCTCGCTTTGGGGCACGTTTGCCGACGCCGACGCCACGGGAGCTTGACCGGGCCGGACCTTCGCGACTGACGAACCGCATGTCACGGCGGCAATCGCCACTAGGGAGACGGCGAAGATCGACAGAGTCCGCATGCGTGCCCCAATCCCCTCTTGCCAGCCCAATGGCGTCACCTAGGCGGCTCAATCCCCGAATGGTAAGGGTCGCCACCTCAGGTGGCAAAGGTATTCAGGTGTGACCGAAGACCGATATAATCGGCCATGCGGCCATAGTAGAGTCTGAGCCTTGCTCCCGCCTGACTTCAACGCCGGATCGCTCCGGACGAGCCCGCCAGCGAGTCCGCCACCACCCAGGCGGCGCCGATCAGGGCGATATTCAGCGCGCTCTCGCTCCAGTTCGTATGGCTGGAAGGATCGGTCAGCAACATCGGGCTGTGCACCAGCAGGGTGAAGGCCAGGTACATGGCGGTCAGCAGGATCGCGGCGAGGCGGGCCCCCACCCCCGTCAGGATCGCAACACCCGCCGCGATGTGACCAATCCCGGTGGCATAGGCCCAGAACGCCTGGCTGGGCGGCAGCCAATTGGGAACCAGCGGTGTGGTCAGGTTCATATAGAAGAAATGCGCGCCACCGAATAACAGCGCGCAAACCCCGAACGCCAGCTGGCCCAGGCGCGTGAGGCGCGCGGCCAGGGCCGCATCGATCCTGGCGTTGGCGGCATAGACGATCAGCCCGCCCGCCGCGATCGCCAGCTGCTCGGCCGCGCCGCTATACGCGCCGTACTCGGTGGAATGGGCGAGCACAACGCGGCCGTTCATCAGGATGACGACAATGAGCGCGTAGTAGGCTGCGAGCGCCGCGGCGCCCCAGGCCGTGGTCCGGCGCCACTCGACGGCCGCGCCCGCGACCAGCATGAACGCCGCGGCCGCATAGGCCAGGGCGGTGCGGTTGGGAAAGGCCTTGGGCACGGGCTGCCCCGGGTCGAATGTCCCCCACGCCAGGCAGACCAGGCTTAACGCCATCACGCCCAGGCCGTAGACGCGCCAGCCGAAAGCCATCGTCTTCTTTTCCGCGGTCATGACCATCACGGCGGTGAATTTGCCCTTTGTGACAGCGTCGCGCCATGGGCGGACCCGTCTGGTTGCGATGCGACAACGCGCCAAGTCTCACTTCCGGCGTGTCCTGAACTCTGCGTAAAGGCCCGCGACGCCCGTGACGATGCGTTGTCACGCCGCTAAGCAGGCGCCATGACCACCACTGCACAAGTCTGGGTCTGCGCCGCCCATCATCCGGCCTTTCGCTGCGGCGGCTGGGCCTGGCTTCGCCGCAATCAAGGTGAGGTCGCGGGCGCGGCCGGCGGCGAGCGCAACACCACAGCGGGACGGATGGCGCTCTCCGCCCTCGCCTCGGCGCTGCGCGGCCTGCCGCAAGGCCATGATCTGGGTTCGCTTCGTATACAGACGACCAGCGCCGAACTGGCGATACTGCCTGGGATCCTGGCCGGCCGCGCCCAGCCGGAGGAAGACCTCGACCTCTGGGCGCAGATCGCTATCGCCGCGAAGAGCTACCGCCTCGACCTCGTCCGCGTGCCCGTCGACCCCGCGACTCCGACCGCCTTCGTCGCCGCATGGGCCAATCTGGCCATGGACAAGGCCAAGGCTGCCGGTCCCTTCACCGCCGCCATCCCCAAAACCAACCTCGCCAAGGCGCCAGGCTTGGCCGTGGGATAGGCTAGTCAGGCCGTCGGGCGCGGGGCTGCGGTCGCGGCGACGGGCGCTTCCGAGCGGAACCCGATGCGGGCGTGGGAGCCGTCGCAGAAGGGTTTGGAGCCGGAGGCGCCGCAGCGGCAGAGGCGCGCGTTCTCGACCCGGTTCAAGGTGCGGCCAGTGCCAGAGCAGATCTCCAGGGCGCCGTTGATCTGCAAGGGCCCGTCCACCAGCGGCGTGATGGCAAGCGCGCCGTCGCGGACGTCGAGCGGATCGGAGTCCACGGCTGCCGGTTCGCCGGTGGCCGCGAACCCAGCGGCGCGGTGACTGTTGTCGCAGAAGGGCTTGTTGGCAGACTTGCCGCACCGGCACAGGGTCGCGCGAAACATCGCGCCCTTGCCCTCCAGCTCGATCTGGGCGTGGACCGCATAGGGTCCGTTCTCGCGAACGGTGAGCACATTGACGGCCGGCGGTGTTTCCTGCGGACCGCCATCGTGGCGCTGATAGGTGATGGCGCCCGACGGACAGGCATGGGCGATTTCGCTGCAGCGCTCGACCGACACGGTCTCGGGATGCAACCAGGGGCCCTTGACGTTGGCCAGAAAGACGCTCGGCGCGCCCAGCACGCAATGGCGCGAGTGGATGCAGCGCGCGGCATCGAAGCGCAGCGTGATCTCCGGCGTGGTCGCCACATTGGGGTCGTCGCCAGCGGCGGCGCTCACCAGCGCGGGCGGCTGCGGCGCGGCCGGCGACCGGACGTTGGCGACGGCGTCGACCGCTAGTGTCAGGTGGGTCTCAAACCGCTCATGCAGGTCGGCGAAACGATCGGCCAGGGCGCCCAGCTTTCCGCTGAGTCCGGCGAGGGGCGCGCTGGACTCCAATTGGGCCGCCGCCGTAGCCAGCTCGCGGGCGCGTTCGCTCAGGATCTGCGCGGCGCAGCGCTGCACCAGCTGGCTCGATGCGATCGGCAGAGCGAAGGTGAGGCCGGCCGTGGCGCCGGGGCTTGCCACGCCGGCGGGCAGGCTGGTCGCCGCCTCCCCAACGAAGCTCATCGCGTACATCAGCTCCGTGGCCGCCGCAGAGAGTTCGATGCGCAGCTCGCGCGGCAGCGGCGCGGGCGAGAAGACCTGGGCGTAGGTGCGCATCAGGAGCGCGTACAGGGCATTGCCCAGATCAACGACCTTGGCGGTCACCGGATCGCATATCTGGCTAAGTTCCAGCTGCCCGGGTCGGCTGTCGAGACAGGGGTTCTCGATCACCGCACGGGCGGGCTCGAACTCCGGCCGCGCCCGCTGCAGGGTCTCCAATTCCGCCCGGATGGCCGAAAAGCGCTGAAAGTGCGACGCCGCATGGTGGGCCGGCGCGCCCTCGCCCTGCTCGACGATCTCTTCCACCGCCCGCCTGGCCGAGGCCAGATCGGTGATGTTGAACAGGCCCGGCATGCCGATTTCAGCACGGCCGACCTGGGCCTGGTCGTGGCCAACGAAGACGTTCTCCTCGCCGATCTCCTCGACCAGGTCGGCCAGGCCGCGCAGGATCCGGTGATAGAGCTGGCCCTGGCTGGCATAGTCGCGCGGCGTCGGGGTGAGCAGGTCGGGCCTGGCCGGGCGGCTGTGGTGAGCCGGGTGATCGAAGCCGGCGCCATCCACCAGTTCGACGCCTTCCGGCCGCTCGATATACATGAAGTGGTCGAGACTGCGGCCGCTGAAGGGCGAGAGCCGCATCACCACATTGGCCGGGAAGTAACCGGGGCTGACCGGGAATTCGGGCCTCCACAGCTGCGGGGCCGAGCCGGTGGCGGCCAGCAGGTTGTTGACCAGCGACAGGTGCAGCATCTCCTCCAGCGCCACCTGCCGCAGCGACCGCCGCCACCGCTCGATCGCCGCCGCCTCTTCGGCGGTGACACCCTCGCTGACGTCGCGCTTCAGGCTCCACATGGCGTAGAGGTAGCTGCACATCACCGAATGTTCGAACTCGGCGGCCTCGTAGAGCAGGTAAAACAGCTCCTCGCGATCCTGGATGACGATGTCGGCGTCTTGCATCGGGAACCTCTGGCGTGTCGCGTCAAGAAGGCACACCGGACGGAGTCCGCGAAAGCGGCGATCCAGACGGTCGGGCCCCGACCCTAACTAGACCGGGGAGCGGTGAGCAAGGGAAAGGTCGCTGAGAACAGGCAGCCGGTCAGTCGGCGATCTTGATCAGCATCTTGCCACTGTTGCGGCCCTCGAAGAGACCGATCAGGCCCTCGGGCGCGCGCTCGAAGCCCTGCAGCACCGTCTCCTGGTACTTGATGCGCCCGTCCTTCAGCCAACCGGTCATGTCGGCGACGAAGGCCGCGTTCAGATGGCCGAAGTCGCTGGCCACGAAACCCTCCATGCGGATGCGGCCATAGATCAGGTTGAACAGGTTCTTCACCCCCTCCCCGCCGCCGTTATAGGTGGAGATCATGCCGCAGACCGGGATGCGGCCGCGCACGTTCATGCGCGGCAGGGCGGCGTCCAGATGCGCGCCGCCGACATTCTCGAAATAGACGTCGATACCGTTCGGTGTCGCGGCGGCCAGGGCCCGCGCCAAGGGTTCGGTCTTGTAGTTGATCACCGCGTCCAGCCCGACCTCGTCACGCAGCCAGGCGGCCTTGTTGTCGGCGCCGGTGGACCCCACAACATAGCAGCCCTTGATCTTGGCGATTTGCGCCACGACCGAACCGACGGCGCCGCCCGCCGTCGAGACGAAGACCTGTTCGCCGTCCTTCAGCTGCCCGGTCTCGAGCAGGCCGCCGTAAGCCGTGATGCCGGTGCCGCCGAGCGCATGCATATAGACGCTGAGCGGCAGGTCCGGATCGGGGTTGAGAACCTGGACGCCGCGGCCATTGGAGACGAAGCGCTCCTGGAACCCCGCCCCATGCCGCACCAGATCACCCTCGCGGAACTTGGAATTGCGCGACTGAACCACCCGCCCGATCCCGCCGCCCAGCAGTGGCGCGTCCAGCGCCTGATCGGCGTCGAGCCGGGGCCGCATATAGGGATCCACCGACATGAGCAGCGCCTCGACCTAGATCTCCCCGTCGCCAGTCTCCGCACACTCGGCCTCGACGAGCGCGAAGTCGGCGGGGACCGGTACACCCTTGGGGCGGCGGGCGAGGTGGATATGGCGGGTGGCGGGCATGGGGTGGTGGCTCCGTTAGGACGAGGCGTTGATCTGGGCGGCGCGCCGACAGATGTCGCTGACTTGGTCTGGTTCGCTCGAAGGATCGGCAGCGAGGCTTTCAGCCGGTCCGGCTTGGCGATAGACCTCCATCATCCTCGAGACTTCGGCAAGTCTTCCGCCGCCGGCCCAGATCGGACCTTCGCTTTGCAAAGCACCCGGCCAGACGACGGCGCCCGCTCATCCGTCGGGTCATCGGACGAGCGGTTGGTCCGGCTGGGCGAGTTCGCGCGGATCGAGGTTCTTGAACGTATCACCCCCTTCTGGCTCGAGCTGACCGACCTGGATCATGGCGGATTTGTCGGCGCCGCATTCAGCCGCTCCCAACCGATACGCGACGCCGAGAAGAGCAGCGTGCTGCAATGCAGGATTCTTTGGTTCTTCTCGACCGCCTATGACTGGAGCGGCGATCCGGTCCTGCTGGCAGCCGCGAGTCACGCATTCGACTTCATCGGGGCGCAGTTCTTCGATCCGGACAGCGACGGCGTCTTCTGGTCGGTCCAGGCGGACGGGCGCCCGGCCGATCCCCAAAAGCACGCCTATGCCCAGGCCTTCGCGATATTCGGGCTGGCCGCCTATCACCGGGCGAGCGGATCTGCGCAGGCGCTTGGACTGGCCAAGCGCCTTTACCAGGCGCTCGAATCCCATGCCGCCGACCACGCCTTTGGCGGATACAACGAGGCCTTCAGCAGAGGCTGGTCAGAGACCGCCAACGAACGGCTCGGCCGGCCCGACGCGCCGAAGACCTTCAACACGCATCTGCACCTCGCCGAGGCCTATTTCGCGCTCTGGGAGGTGTGGCCCGACCGGGGACTGAAGGCGCGGATCGAGGCGCTGCTCGGCCTGCTTACGGGAGCGATGTTCGATCAGCGTCAGGCCACCTTCCTGCAGTACTTCGAGGCGGACTGGCAGAGCCTGGACGAGGGCCTTTCGTTCGGCCACGACATCGAGGCCGCCTGGTTGATACGACGCATCGCCGAAGGCATCGGCTCGCCGACGGCGCCAGTGATATCTCCAGACCTGTCGCGGGTGGCGGCTCAGGTCTTGAGCAAGGCCGTTGAACCAGATGGAGGCGTCATTTCCGGCCGAGGCGCCTGGGGCGAGTGGGACGACGGCAAGGTCTGGTGGGTGCAGGCCGAAGCCCTGGTCGGCTTCATCGACACTTTCGAGCGCAACCGGGACGCGCTCTTTCTGGCGGCGGCGGAACAGGTGTGGGGCTTCGTCGCCAATCGCGTCTCGGATCCTGTCGATGGCGAGTGGCGCGCGCGGATCGATCGGCAGGGCGTCGCCCCGCGTCGAGAATTCAGGGCGTCAGCTTGGAAGTGTCCCTATCACAACGGCCGGGCCTGTATGGAACTCGCAAAGCGCGCCGACTTGACGCCCGCCGCCCCTACCCGTACCTAGCGCCCCGATGACCGACGCACGCGCCATTCGCCTGCCCTATTACCGCTCGCCCAACTAGCGAGCGGCCGGTTCATCACGCCCCGCCGCCAGATGGTCGGCGTCGGGCTCTTGCCAAGAGACGGTCTCCGGCCGAGAGCCAGAACAAGGAAACCGTCCATGCCAGCCGATCCCGACATCTCGACGTTCAAGCCCAGGTCCGACTTCCTGCGGATCATGATCGAGCGCGGCTACCTGCATCAGTGCACCGACCTGGAGGCGCTGGATGCGGCGCTGAACGCCGGCGTGGTCACGACCTACGTCGGTTACGACGCCACCGCCGACAGCCTGCATATCGGCCATCTGATCTCGATCATGATGCTGCGCTGGCTGCAGAAATGCGGTCACAAGCCCATCACGCTGATGGGCGGCGGCACCACCAAGGTCGGCGACCCCACCGACAAGGACCAGCAAAGGCCCTTGCTGTCGGACGCCGTGATCGCGGCCAATATCGCCGGCATCCAGAAGACCTTCGCCAAGTTCCTGAAGTTCGGCGACGGGCCGACGGATGCGGTGATGCTGAACAATGCCGAGTGGCTGGAGCGGTTCGGCTATGTCGAGTTCCTGCGCGACTACGGCGTGCACTTCTCGGTCAACCGCATGCTGGCTTTCGACAGCGTCAAGCTCAGGCTAGAACGCGAGCAGCCGATGAGCTTCCTCGAGTTCAACTACATGCTGATGCAGGCGACCGACTTCGTCGAGTTGAACCGGCGGCTGGGCTGTTCCCTGCAGATGGGCGGCTCGGACCAGTGGGGCAACATCATCGTCGGCGTCGAGCTGATCCGGCGCATGGAGGGCAAGCAGGCCTTTGGCCTGACCACACCGCTGCTTGCCACCGCCTCTGGCGAGAAGATGGGCAAGAGCGTCGGCGGCGCGGTCTGGCTGAACGCCGACCGATTGAGCCCGTATGACTACTGGCAGATGTGGCGCAACACCGAGGACGCCGACGTCGTCAAGTTCCTGAAGCTGTTCACCGACCTGCCAATGGACGAGATCGCGCGGCTGGAGCGTCTTGAAGGCGCCGAGATCAACGAGGCCAAGAAGGTGCTGGCCAACGAGGCGACCACCCTGCTGCACGGCGCGGAAGCGGCGGAGACGGCCGCGGCGGCATCGAAGGCGGCGTTCGAGGACGGCCGGCTCTCCGACGACCTGCCAACCTTCGAGGTGTCGCGCGCCGAGCTTGAAGCCGGGATCGCGCTCGCGGCCGTCGTTGCGGACGCGGGCCTCGCCTCGTCGCGCGGCGAGGCCAGGCGTCTGGCGCAAGGCGGCGGCCTGCGGGTCAACGACAAGGTCGAGGCCGATGGCCAGCGCACGCTCGTGCTTGCCGATGTCGGCGCCGGCGGGGTGATCAAGCTCGCCGCCGGCAAGAAGAAGATCGTCCTGATCAAACCGATTTGAGGAGGCACCCATGACCTTGCAGCCCGGCGACCCCGCCCCCGATTTCGACCTGCCCAGCGACGGCGGCGGCCATGTGCGGCTGGCCGACTTCAAGGGCAAGAGGCTGGTGCTCTACTTCTACCCCAAGGACGACACCTCGGGCTGCACCAGCGAGGCGCAGGCGTTCACGGCCGCCGCCGCCGACTTCAAGGCGGCCGGCGCGGCGGTGGTCGGGGTTTCCAAGGATTCGGTGAAGAGCCACGACAAGTTCAAGGCCAAGTACGAGCTCAACTTTCCGCTCGGCGCCGACACCGAGGGCGCGGCGGTCGAGGCCTATGGCGTCTGGGTCGAAAAGAGCATGTACGGCCGCAAATATATGGGCATCGAGCGCGCCACCTACCTGATCGACGGCGCGGGCCGCATCGCCAAGGTCTGGCGCAAGGTCAAGGTCGCCGGCCACGCCGCCGATGTGCTGAAGGCCGTCAAGGAGGCTTAATGCAAAACAGACCGGTTCAACCGCCCGGAGTGACTAATCGAACACAAGCTCAGCGTATTTCGGGTCCACATGGGGAAAACCTTCGATGGCCGGATCGCCTGTGACCAGGACGTAGATCGGGCCATGGCTCCACCGGCTGATAGGGACCGCGGGTCCGTGGCCGTCATCATAGAGAACCCGATCGATGTCGCGGCGCGCCGTGGCCACTCCGCCGGAGTCGATCTTATAGCTCTGGAACTGGTGCCGATTATCGGCTTCACTTTCCTCCCACATTTGATTGACGCGGACGTAAGGCGCGGCGTCATGGGGCTGATTGACAAATAGCACTGTGTCGCGCTCAGCCTCGGCGCCCACCGCAAAGCGGTCGAACAGGTCTTGAAAATCCGCTTCGCTGGGCTTGCCGGGGATGGCGCGCTTGTCCGTCGATGAGACGATGGAATAGGCGAGCGCGTGGCTTCCACGCAGCACGATAGAGAACGGTCGCTTTTTCAAATGAACCTGGCCAGCGAACGGGACGCGCCGGCCATCCTGCTCGATCCAGGCTTTAAAATGCCTGACGTCGCCCGCGTCCGCAGCAAGCGGCTGGGGCGGCGAGGCGGTGAGCACGGGATCCTCGGTATAGTGCAGGATGACGCCCTGGTCCTTTATGCGTTGGACGAGGATGGTGACCGTCGGATAGCTCAGCGAAAGTTGCGCCCATTGGCCCTCGGTGAACTGGCCTAGCGGCTGAAGCCCTCCGTCAATGGCGAACAGGTCCCAGGTCCATACGTCGTCGGTTTGCTTGGATGGCGGATGCGCCAGCAACGTGCTGATCTGGACGGCGGCTTCGGCGAAATCGGTCTCAGCAATGATGAAGCAGGCTTTGCGCGGCTTCTCACCGACCGGAATCGTTGCGGTGACGGACGGCCCTGAAATTCGGAGTCGCCCACTCGATAACCCGTCCGTCCGGGTTGCCGCTAAGACCACCGAAGTCTTGGCTCTCTGAAGGCTCGGGCGTCCATCCGGCTGCGTCCGCCGCTGCAAACACCGCCGTTGGATCGGCGTGGGTATCCATGCATAGATGCTTGAAGTCCTGCACAGCTTGAGCCTCGGCCGCCGAGGCGAGACCGAGAACAGCGACCATGCCTATTGCCGCAGTATACCTGTTCATCAACTCCCCCCTCGACGCCCAAACGATCCGGTGGCGCAAACCCACGATCGCTTGGGGGG
>CALAEG010000495.1 GCA_937890965.1 uncultured Caulobacteraceae bacterium
ATGCGGGTCTGGTTCGACGGCCAACCCGGTCCCGGCGTGGGGCCGAAGGACTATGCGCTGGCCCTGATCGGCCGGATCGGCGCGGCCGGCGGGACCGGCTACGTCATCGAATATGCCGGACCGGCGATCCGGGCGCTGTCCATGGAAGGCCGCATGACCCTGTGCAACCTGACCATCGAGGGTGGCGCGCGCGCGGGCCTTGTCGCGCCCGACGACACCACCTTCGCCTATCTCGCCGGTCGTCCGGCGGTGCCCAAGGGCGGCGGCTGGGCCATGGCGCTGGACCACTGGAAGCAGATCTATTCCGATGCTGACGCCCATTTCGACCGCGAAGAGCGGATCGATGTCGCGGCGCTGAAACCCACCGTCACCTGGGGCACCAGCCCGGAAGACGTGGTCGCCATCGACGGCCGCGTGCCCGACCCGGCGGATTTCGAGGGCGAGAAGGCCGAGCAGGTGCGTCACGCCCTGGACTATATGGGCCTGGAACCCGGCCAGGCGATCGCCGACGCGCGCATCGACCGGGTCTTCATCGGCTCCTGCACCAATAGCCGCATCGAGGACCTGCGCGCCGCGGCCGCCGTCGCACGGGGCCGCACGGTGGCCGAGGGCGTCGTCGCTATGGTGGTGCCGGGCTCCGGCTTGGTGAAGGACCAGGCCGAATCCGAAGGGCTGGACGAGATTTTCCGCGCCGCCGGCTTCGACTGGCGCGAGCCGGGTTGCTCTATGTGCCTGGCCATGAACCCGGACAAGCTTCAGCCCGGCGAGCGTTGCGCCTCGACCTCCAACCGCAATTTCGAAGGCCGCCAGGGCCGTGGCGGTCGCACCCATCTGATGAGCCCGGCCATGGCGGCGGCGGCGGCAATCGCCGGCCATATCGTCGATGTGCGCGAGCTGGTCGCATCATGATCAGCGGCTTCGATCACGCGCCGATCATCGTCCGCGATCTCGAAGCGGCGGTGGTCCGCTACACGGCCATGCTGGGTCGCACGCCCAGCTGGATCGGTCGCCATGGCGGCGCCCGCCACGCCTGGTTTCAGCTGTCGAACATCGCGCTGGAAGTGATCGCGGCGGACGGCGACGGCGTGACCGGCGACAATATCCGCCTCTGGCTGGAAGATCATGACGAGGGTCCGTCGGCGATCGGCTTTTCCACCCCGGCCTTCGATGAGGCCCGGCGCACGCTAGAACGGCGCGGCGTCGCGGTGCGGCCGCCCGAGGCCATGCGCTCGGTCGACGTGTCCGCGCGCAGGCACCTCCTGGGGTTCGCCATGACCCCGGCGCGGGCCACGCGGGGCCTGCAGCTCTTCCTGGTCGAACGCGAGGCGTCCGCCGCGCCCTGGCCGGTCTCGCGGCCCATCGCTGACGACGCCGCGGCCATCGCCGCCATCGACCATGTGGTGGTGCGCACCGCCAATGCCGAAGCCGCCATCGCCCTCTATGGCGCGAAGCTTGGGCTGGATCTGCGGCTCGACCGGTCGAACCCCGACTGGGGTTCGCGGCTGCTCTTCTTCCGCTGCGGGGACGCGGTGGTCGAGATCGGCGCCGCCCTGAACGCGGCGGTGAGCGACGAGCCCGACCGGCTGGGCGGTTTCGCCTGGCGCGCGCCCGATCCCGAACAGGCGCGGGCGCGGATGGCGGCGGCGGGGCTGGACGTGTCGGAGCTGCGCAAGGGGCGCAAGCCCGGCACCAGCGTCTTCACCATCCGCGACGCGGTCGGCGGCCCCAACCTGGTCATCAGCGCCACCGGCGCCGGAGAAAACTGATGCGCGCCTTCACCCGCCTGGACGGCCGCGCGGCGGCGATGCCGGTCGCCAATATCGACACCGACCAGATCATCCCCAAACAGTTCCTCAAGACCGTCGAGCGGGAGGGTCTTGGCAAGGGGCTGTTCTTCGACCTGCGTTTCGACGCCGAGGGCGCGCTGAACGAGGAATTCGTCCTCAATCACGCGGCCTTCAAGGGCGCCAACATGCTGATCGCCGGGGAGAATTTCGGCTGCGGGTCGAGCCGCGAGCACGCGCCCTGGGCCCTGCTCGACTTTGGCATCACCTGCGTGATCGCGCCCTCCTTCGCCGACATCTTCTATGAGAACTGCTTCCAGAACGGCGTCCTGCCGGTGGTGCTCCCCGACGAGCAGGTGCGCCGGCTCAGCGCCGAGGCCAAGGGCGGCAACCATGTCTTTTCCGTCGACCTGGAGGCGCAGACCGTGATCGCACCGTCGGGCGAGATCTTCCATTTCGACATCGATCCCGGCCGCAAGGAAAAGCTGCTCAAGGGGCTGGACGCCGTCGGCGAGACGCTGCAGCACCACGAGCACATCGGCGGCTTCGAGGATCGGCGGAAGCTGACCCATCCCTGGCTGGAAAAGCGCCGATGAGCCTGATCGTCGCCGGCACGGTGCGCGTGCCGCCCGAGCGCCTCGATGGCTTGCGGCCGCACATGCTGGCCATGATGACGGCGACCCGCGCCGAAGATGGCTGCGCGGCTTACGCCTATGCCGAGGACGTGGCCGAGCCCGGCCTGATCCGCGTTTTCGAGGTCTGGCGCGACCAGGCCGCCCTGGACGCCCATTTCAAGACCGCCCATATGGCCGCCTGGCGCGCGGCCTGGCCGGGGTTCGGGGTCACCGACCGCAATCTCAAGGCCTATGAGATCGCCGCCGAACGCGCGCTCTAAAGAGGGACATTTATGAGCAGTCTGCTTCTCCTGCCGGGCGACGGCATCGGTCCGGAAGTCACCGCCGAGGTCCGGCGGGTCGCCGAGCGGCTGACCAACGACCTGGTCATCGAAGAGCGGCCATTCGGCGGCGCGAGCTATGATGCCTATGGAACGCCGCTGACCGATGAGACCCTGGCCGCCGCCAAGGCGTCGGACGCCGTGCTCAAGGGCCCTATCGGCGGGCCGAAATGGGATGGCGCCACCCAGCGTCACCTGCGCCCCGAGGCCGGCCTGCTGGCGCTGAGGGCCGGCATGGAGGTCTTCGCCAACCTGCGCCCGGCCATCTGTTTCGAATCCCTTGCCGACGCCTCGACGCTGAAGCGTGAGGTGATCGAGGGCGTCGACATGATGATTGTCCGCGAACTCACCGGCGGGGTCTATTTCGGCCAGCCGCGCGGCATCGAGGCCATGCCCGACGGCGGCCGGCGCGGCGTCGACACCCAGGTCTACACCACCCACGAGATCGAGCGGGTCGCGCGGGTGGCCTTCGAACTCGCCCGCGGGCGGCGAAACAAGGTGACCTCGGCGGAGAAGTCCAACGTCATGGAGACCGGCCTGCTCTGGCGCGAGGTGGTCACCGAGCTGCACGCGCGCGACTATGCCGACGTGACGCTGGAGCACATGCTGGCCGACAACACCGCCATGCAGCTGGTTCGGGCGCCGCGCCAGTTCGATGTTATCGTCACCGACAACCTGTTCGGCGACATCCTCTCCGACGAGGCCGCCCAGCTTACCGGCTCGCTGGGCATGCTGCCCTCGGCCTCGCTTGGCGCGCCCGGCAAGCCCGGTCTCTTCGAACCGATCCACGGTTCGGCGCCCGACATCGCGGGCCGCGGCTGGGCCAATCCGCTGTCGACCATCCTGTCCTTCGAAATGGCGCTGCGCTGGTCGCTCGGCCGGCCCGACCTGGCCGATCGGTTGAGCGGGGCGGTGAAGGCGGCGCTCGACGGCGGCGCCCGCACCCGCGACCTTGGCGGGTCGATGTCGACCACCGAAATGGCCGACGCGGTGTTGGCGGGGCTCTAGATCACGATGGTTTTGGATTGAACCAATCCAAAATCATAAACGTGATCGAGTCCTTAGAGTTAGAGCGGGTTGCGGGCGGAAAACCGCTTCGCACTCTTCCTCAACCCGCTCTAGGGCCTCAGAGCAGCTCTTCCGGCGGGCCCATCATGTGGATGCCGGCATCGACGTGGACGATCTCGCCCGTGGCCGAGCGGCCGAGGTCGGAGGCGAGCCAGAGCGCGCAGCCGGCGACGCTCTCGATGGCGGTGTGCTCCTTCAGGGCGCTGAGCGCGGCGCTCTTGGCGTGCATGGAGCGGCCGCCGGCGATACCGGCCAGCGACAGGGTGCGGATCGCGCCGGCGGAGATGGCGTTGACGCGGATCTTCTGTGGCCCCAGGTCGCGCGCCGCATAGCGCACGGCCGATTCCAGCGCCGCCTTGGCCACCCCCATCATGTTGTAGTTGGGCATGGGCCGCTCGGCGCCGAGATAGGTCAGGGTGATGATCGAGCCACCGTTCGGCATCAACTTCGCCGCCCGCCGGGTCGCATCGACGAAGCTGTAGACCGAGATGTCGAGCGCGAAGTGAAAGCCGTCGCGGGTGGTGTTCTCCACGAACGAGCCCTGCAGCTGTTCGCGGTTGGCCATGGCGATGGCGTGAACGAGAAAATCGAGCGTCCCCATCGACTTTTCGATCTGGGCGAAGGCCGCGTCCATCGAGGCGTCATCGCTCACGTCGCAGGCGATTGGCAGGCCGCCGACGCTTTCGGCCAGCGGCTTGGCGCGCCGCTCGTTCGATTCCATGTAGGTGATGGCCAGTTCGGCGCCCTGGGCGGCCATCTGCTGGGCGATCCCGAAGGCGATCGAGTGGCTGTCGGCCAGGCCCATGATCAGGCCCTTCTTGCCCTTCATCAGATCGCCCTTGGGCAGGTCGAATTCGTCGGCCAAAGCGTGAGCCTCCCGTTTTTGCGTGTTGGGGCCTGCCTAGCAGGCAAGCCGTCAGCCGTCGACGCGGCTCATCACCAGGGTGCCATTGGTGCCGCCGAAGCCGAAGCTGTTCGACATCACGGTCTCCAGCGCCACCTCCTTGCGCTCGCGCAGAATGGGCAGGTCGGCGAAGGCCGGGTCGATGGTCTCGATATGGGCGCTCTCGCAGGCGAAGCCCGCCTGCATCATCAAAAGGCAGTAGATCGCCTCCTGCGCGCCCGCCGCCCCAAGGCTGTGGCCGGTCAGCGACTTGGTCGAGGAGATCAGCGGGATATCGCCGGCGAACGCCTCGCGCACCGCCTCCATCTCACGCAGGTCGCCGACCTCGGTCGAGGTGCCGTGCGGGTTCAGATAGTCGATCCGCCGCCCGCCGGCCGCCGCCATGGCCATGCGCATGCAGCGCACCGCGCCCTCGCCCGACGGGGCCACCATGTCGTAGCCGTCGGAATTGGCGCCATAGCCGGTGATTTCGGCATAGAGGCGCGCGCCTCTGGCCTTGGCGTGCTCCAGCTCTTCCAGCACCACCATGCCGGCGCCGCCGGCGATGACGAAGCCGTCGCGATTGGCGTCATAGGCGCGGCTGGCCACGGCCGGCCGGTCGTTATAGCGGCTGGACATGGCGCCCATGGCGTCGAACAGGTCCGACAGCGTCCAGTCCAACTCCTCGCAACCGCCGGCGAAGACGATGTCCTGCTTGCCGAACTGGATCTGCTCGGCGGCCGCCCCGATGCAGTGGGTCGAGGTCGCGCAGGCCGACGAGATCGAATAGTTGATCCCCTTGATGCGAAACCAGGTGGAGAGCACGCCCGAGGGGCCGGAACTCATCGCCTTGGGCACCGCGAAGGGGCCGATGCGTTTGGGGCCCTTTTCGCGCGTGGTGTTGGCGGCCTCGACAATGGTCCGGGTCGAGGTGCCGCCGGAGCCGACGATCAGGCCGGTGCGCTCGTCGGAGACCTCGGTTTCTTCAAGGCCCGCATCGGCGATCGCCTGTTCCAGCGCCAGATGACCATAGGCGGTGCCGGGGGCCAGAAAGCGGGCGGCGCGCCGGTCGATCAGCGCCTCCCAGTCGACGACCGAGGGCGCGTGCACCTGAGAGCGGAAGCCGAGCTCGGCATATTCCGGCGCGGCGACGATGCCCGAGCGCGCCTCGCGCAGTGAGGCGGTGACCGCCTCGGCGGTATTTCCGATCGGGGAGACGATCCCCAATCCCGTGATGACAACCCGGCGCATCATTTCCCCGGTCAGTTCAGGTCCTTGGCGTCGAACAGGCCGACGCGAAGGTCGTGGGCTTCGTAGATGGGTTGGCCATCGGCCTCCATCACGCCGTCGCCAACGCCCATCACCAGTTTACGGATAATAACGCGCTTCAGATCGATCCTGTAGGTGACGCGCTTGATCTTCGTCGCCACCTGGCCGGAAAACTTGACATCGCCGACGCCGAGCGCCCGGCCGCGGCCGGGCCCGCCGGACCAGGCCAGGAAGAAGCCAACCAGCTGCCACATGGCGTCGAGGCCAAGGCAGCCCGGCATGACCGGATCGCCGAGGAAGTGGCATTTGAAGAACCACAGGTCGGGGTCGATATCGAGTTCCGCGACCACATAGCCCTTGCCGTGCAGGCCGCCCTGGCCGGTGATTTCGGTGATGCGGTCGAACATCAGCATCGGCGGGTTCGGCAGTTGGGCGTTGCCGGGGCCGAACATGTCGCCGCGAGCGCAGGCGAGCAGATCCTCCTTGTCGAACTGCGACTTCGTCGTCCACGCCGTCATACGAAACCAGCCAGGCGCCGCCGAAGCGGCCGTACAGAGTTCACCAGGGGTAGCACGCCGGGCTTGGCCGCCTCAACGACATTGCGGCGCCTCCGCCGCGCCCCAGACCGTGCCGGCGTCGATCCAGCCTGAAGCCACGCCAACGTGCACCTTGCACCAGCCCTTGGCGCAGTGGTCGACCGCGGCCAGGGCGCGCGAGGCAAGATAGGCGGCGACGGGCGCGTCCTTGCGCGGCCGCTGCAGAATGGGCGCGGGCCCGGCTTGCGTGCGCATCACGGTTCGGTGGCCGTCGGTGGTCCGCTCATGCACCCAGGAGAGCGCGCCGTCCGGGTCGCAGATGCGCCGCCATTCGTTGGACTCGGCCACCACCTGCACCGGCAGGCCGCGCACGTGATAGACCCAGAGCAGCCGGTGATCGTCGCCCGGGCCCGAGCGCGCATTCACCTTGTCGAACTTCAGCGACACATAGCGCGGCACCGGCAGGCCCGACGGCGTCGGGCGGTCCTCGTCGGCGCCGCGGCCCTGGCCGGGCTGCAGCACGAATATGATCCCCACCAGGGCGCCGATCGTCCAGTCGCCGCCCAGCCTCAATCGCTTCGCCAACCCCCACCCCTCCACGCCTTGGCCCCGCAGGACCCGTTTGCTACAAGGCCGCCCGAAGCGTGTGCGCGCAAGCGCTCCACGCGCCCGCAAGCCTAAGCCTCATTTCGAACCTCAACCATGACCGACCGCAAGCCGAAAGTCGTCGTCACGCGCAAGCTGCCCGAGCCGGTCGAGGCCAGGATGCGCGAGCTGTTCGACGTCGTCCTGAACGACGACGACCGGCCGATGGATGCCGCCGCCCTGGCCGCCGCCGTCGCCGATACCGACGTGCTGGTCCCCACCATCACCGACCAGATCGACAAGGCGCTGATCGCGGCCGCCGGCCCGAGGCTTCGAATCATCGCCAATTTCGGCGCCGGTGTTGACCATATCGACGTCGAGGCCGCCCATGCGCGCGGCATTGCGGTGACCAATACGCCGGGCGTGCTGACCGAAGACACCGCCGACATGACCATGGCCCTGATCATGGCCGTGGCCCGCCGGCTGGTGGAGGGCGCCAATATCGCCCAGGCGGGAGAGTTCGCCGGCTGGTCGCCGACCTGGATGCTGGGCAAGCGGCTGCGCGGCGCGAGCCTTGGCATTATCGGCATGGGCCGGATCGGGCAGGCCCTGGCCCGCCGCGCCAGGGCGTTCGGCCTGGCCATCAATTATCACAACCGCAAGCCCGCCGGCCGGCTGATCGAGGAGGAACTGGGCGCGACCTATTGGGAAAGCCTCGACCAGATGCTGGCCCATATGGACATCATCTCACTCAACTGCCCGCACACGCCGGCCACCTACCACCTGCTCTCGGCTAGGCGGCTGAAGCTGCTGCAGCCCCACGCCATCCTGGTCAACACCGCCCGCGGCGAGGTGATCGACGAGGCGGCCATGGCCAATATGCTTCAGGCGGGAGAGCTGGGCGGCGCCGGCCTCGACGTCTTCGAACACGAACCGACCATCAATCCGCGCCTGCTCAAGCTAGCCAATGTCGTGCTGCTGCCGCACATGAGCTCGGCCACGGTCGAGGCCCGGATCGAGATGGGCGAAAAGGTGATGATCAACATCCGCACCTTCCTCGACGGCCACAAGCCGCCGGACCGCGTCATCCCGTCGATGCTGTAGCGCCGTCTTGCACATACCCCCAGAAGCCCGAGGCCGGCCGACCCCGCGCGTTTCGCTGCCCGACTATCTGCACAAGGCCCGCATGCGCTACCGGTTCGCGGGCCAGGCGGACCCGTGGCTGCTCGCCGGCTGTTTCGTCGCCTTCGTGGTCGTCTGGTCGACCTATGCCGGGATTTCCGATCTGCCGGTGGCTATCCACCAGGACATGACGGAGGCCTACGTCTGGGGGCGTGAGTTCCAGCTGGGTTATAACCAGCATCCGCCCTTCTGGGCCTGGATCGCCGGCGCCTGGTTCCTGTTCGAGCCGCGCACCACCTGGTCGTTCGACCTCTTGGCCATACTGAACGCGGGGATAGGCCTGCTCGGCGCCTGGTGGCTGACCGGCGACTTCACCTCGGGCAATCGGCGCGTCGCGGCAACGGCCCTGTTGCTGCTGACGCCGTTCTATACGTTTCTCAGCCTCAAATATAACGCCAACTCCATCTTCCTCTCGCTCTGGCCCTGGGCCTTGCACTTCTTCGTGCGCTCGATCGATGAGCGAAAATTGAGCGATGCCGTCTGGTTCGGCGTGCTGATGGCCGCAGCCATGCTGTCGAAATACTACGCGGTGGTGCTGGCGATGAGCTGCCTGCTGGGCGTCCTGCTGCACCCGGAACGCCGGCGCTATTTCACCTCATGGGCACCCTATATTTCGCTGGCCGTGGGCCTGGTGCTGTTTTCACCTCACGTCTGGTGGCTGTTCCAGAACGACTTCCGTTCGGTCCACTACGCCACCAGCCTGAGCGCCACCCACGCCATCTCAAAGTCCGACTGGATCGCGCCGGCGCGCTACGCGCTCAATACCGTGGCGGCCTGCATCGGCTACCAGGTCGTCGTGCTGGGGCTGATCTTGGCGGTCAGCCGCACCGGGCCTCGCGCCTGGTTTGCCGCCAGCCGGGCGCGCCTGGCCGAGCCGCGCTTTCGCGTCCTGCTGGCCCTGGCCTGGTCGCCGTTGGCGTTCACGGTGCTGTTCGGGCTGGTTCTGCACCTGAAGATTTCGTCCAACATGACCATCGGCATTTTCAGCCTGGCGCCGCTGACGCTGATCGGGCTGATCGGGGTGCGTGACGACACCCGGCTTGCGCGGCGCGGCGTCCAACTCGCCGTTGGCCTGTCGCTCGTTGCGCTCGTCGCCTCGCCGCTGGTCGGCTACGGCATGATCCGGTTGTCGAAGGATCCCCGGGTGGTCCTGCCGCAGATGGAGCTGGCGCGGGAGGCGACCAAGGTCTGGCGGCTCCGTACGGGCCTGCCCCTGACCTATGTGGCCGGCGAGGTCCTCTATCCGGGCGCGATCGCCTTCTACAGCCCCGACCGGCCGCACAGCTTCATCCGGTTCGACTATGGCCGGGCGCCCTGGGTGACGCCACAGGTGCTGGCGAGCCATGGGCTTCTGGCGGTCTGCGAGACGGACGACGCCATCTGCCTGGCCGCCGCTGGCCGGTTTTCCACGCCGCAGACGGTCCAGGTCCCGCTCAGCCTCAGCCACAGCTTCTGGGGCTACAGCCGCGCGCCGCGCGCCTTCACGCTCTTTCTCACCCCGCCGCTCGGCCGGGTCATTGCGCCGGCCCCCAGCGATAACGCGCGACGGAACCCTTGAGGCGGTCGCATTGCGCGGGGATGTAAGCCGTGACAACATCCCGGCATGGCCAAGTCGACCTATCACCACGGCGATCTCGCCAACGCCCTGGTCAAGGCCGCGCTGGAGCTGGTCGAACAGGGTGGGGCGGAGGCCGTGTCGCTGCGCGACCTGACCCAGTCGCTGGGGGTGTCGCGCGCGGCGCCCTATCGCCATTTCGAGGATCGTGACGCGCTCCTGGCCGCGGTGGCGGCGCGCGGGTTCGAGGACCTGAATGCAGAGTATGAGGCCGCCCTGGCCGCGCCCGGCGACGGCCAGGCCGTTCTCTATGCCACGGCCAGGGTCTTTTTCGGTTTCGCCGCCCGCCGGCCCGGGCTCTACCGGCTGATGTTCCAGAGCGACCTGCTCAATCGCAGCCCGCCGCCAGCGGTGCTGATCCCGCCCGCCGACCGGTCCTATCGCCTGGTCTGGCGCGCCATCGAGGCCGCCTTTCCGGACGCCGACGAGGCCGAGGTGAAGGTGCGCGCCTTGATCATGGTCTCGACCTCACACGGCTTCCTGGCCCTCGACCAGGCCGGCCGCTTCAAGCCCTTCATGTACGAGCCGATGACCGACGAAATGGTCGAGGCGGTCATGCGCTCGGCGATGCGCGTGGGCTGACCTTAGCCGCAGGCCGGG
>CALAEG010000496.1 GCA_937890965.1 uncultured Caulobacteraceae bacterium
CCGAGCCGGCCTGGGAACCCGGCGTCGCGCAGGAGCCAGGCGCCACGCCGGTGTTCGATCTCGTCGACTACCCCCTCGGCGCCGCTCGCGCGCAGGTGCACGAGACCTACATCGTCGCCCAAACGCGCGACGGGGTGGTGATCGTCGACCAGCATGCCGCCCACGAGCGTCTGGTCTACGAACGCATGAAGCATGAATTGGCCGATGGCGGCGTGACCCGTCAGGCGCTGCTGCTGCCCGAGGTCGTCGAGCTCGACCCCGCCGAAGCCGACCGCGTCACGGCCAAGGCCGACGAGTTGGCGGCGCTCGGCTTGATGCTGGAACCTTTCGGCCCTGGCGCCGTGCTGGTGCGAGAAACCCCGGCCCTGCTTGGCGAAACAAATGTCCAAGGCCTGATCCGCGACATCGCCGACGACCTTGCCGAGAACGGCCAGGCCCTGGCGCTGAAAGAGCGGTTGGAGGATGTCTGCTCGACCATGGCTTGCCACGGTTCGGTGCGGGCTGGCCGTCGGCTGACCGCGCCGGAGATGAACGCTCTGCTCCGCCAGATGGAAGCCACGCCCCACTCCGGCCAATGCAACCACGGCCGGCCCACCTATGTTGAACTGAAGCTTGCCGACATCGAGCGCCTATTCGGGCGGCGCTAGATCTAATCGGCGCGCCAGTCACACCGCAGCGTCGGGTCTGGGGCTAGCCCGGATCTCTCAAACTAGGGGGTGCATCGAGGCCCGGAATCTGAGAAAGTTGTTTTGCGAGAACGACTTAGCGGAGATTCAAAGATGGCCTCGATGCCCACAGACTGTAACTCAGATTTGTTCGGGTTCGCCAGTGTGGAAAGCCGCCGCGTGGTGGCTGATTTTGGCGGTGGCGCAATGACCTCGGACGCCGGAGCGCTGCTGCTGGGCGCGACGGATCGAGCGATCGGCTTGATTGATCGCTTCGCCAAGTGTTTCCAAGACGGCCGCCGGCCCGAGCTCATCGAGCATGAGGTGCGCACGCTGGTTGGACAGCGGATCTTTGGCCTGGCGCTGGGCTACGAGGACCTCAACGATCACGACGAGCTGCGCCATGATCCGATGATGGCGATCCTGGCGGGCAAGCTGGCCGCTCACCGCGCCGATCGTGCGCCGCTGGCCGGCAAGAGCACCTTGAACCGACTGGAGCTGAGCCGCCCGCAGGCGAGCCGCTATCACAAGATCAGTCACGATCCGGCCGCCATCGAGGCGGGATTTGTCGACCTGTTCGTCGAGGCCCATGGGCGCAAGGCGCCGCGTCAGATCATTCTGGATCTCGATGCGACCGACGATCCGCTGCACGGCGATCAGGAGGGCAAGTTCTTCCACGGGTTCTATGACAGCTACTGCTATCTGCCCCTCTACATCTTCTGTGGCCGCCATCTGCTGGCCGCCAAGCTGCGGCGCGCCAATATCGACGGCGCCGCCGGCGCGGTCGAAGAGGTCGAGCGGATCATTGGGCAGATACGTCAAAGCTGGCCTCGCACGCGGATTTTACTGCGCGCTGATAGCGGCTTCTGCCGCGAGGCGCTGATGGCCTGGTGCGAAGCCAACCGGGTCGATTATGTGCTCGGCCTGGCGCGCAACCCGCGTCTGGCCGGCGAGATCCAAGCCGAAATGGCCGAAGCCGAAATCCAGGCCAACGCCACGGGCAAGCCGGCGCGGCGCTTCAAAGACTTCATGTGGACGACCCTGGACAGCTGGGGCCGACGTCGTCGTGTCATCGCCAAGGCGGAATGGACCCACGGCGGAGCCAATCCCCGCTTCATCGTCACCTCGCTCAAGCGCCCGCAGGGCCTGGCCCAATTCCTCTATGAAAAGGTCTACTGCGCCCGCGGCGAAATGGAGAACCGCATCAAGGAATGCCAGGCCGATCTCTTCGCTGATCGCACCTCAACCGCCACCTTCCGCGCCAACCAGCTGCGCCTGTGGTTTGCGTCCATGGCCTATGTCCTGCTCTGCGCCTTGCGCCGCATCGGTCTGCAACACACCCAGTTTGCCCAGGCCACCTGCGCGACCATCCGACTGAAGCTGCTCAAGATCGGGGCCCTCGTCACCCTCTCGGTCCGGCGCATCAAAATCGCCATGGCCTCGGCTTACCCCTGGCAGCCGGAGTGGGCGCTCGCCCACGCACGCCTGGCCTGAGCCAACGACCCGCCCCGAACGCCAACAACGGAGAACAAGCCGTCACTGAAACCCCCGGGGCCCTCAAGCCACCGGGCGGGGAACCGCGCGCCCAGCTAACGCCCCGCCGACAAACCCCACAAAACCCCTCAAACTCTCGGGGGATCAATGACCGTGTGAGATATGCGGGCTAGCTGTCCGCCAATGGCCGTGGTGTTGAGGCCGTGGCCGCCAAAGGCGGTGCAGTACCACAGGCCCTC
>CALAEG010000497.1 GCA_937890965.1 uncultured Caulobacteraceae bacterium
GTCATGGCGCCTTCGCCACAAGGGTAAAACAGCAAGATCGGGGCCAGAGTTCCGGGATTCCGGTGCGTCCGATTTCAACCGCAAAGGACGCAAAGAACGCCAAGGGGATCGTGTCTGTTCGGTCTGTCGTGGTTCAATCCTGGGGCGCACCGTCGCGCGCCGCCCAAATTGATCACCGAGCCCACCAAGGCGCCGCCGCTCTTCTTGGCGTCCTTGGCGAACTTCGCGGTTAGCCTTCAAAAGCGCGGCGCCACGTCTGGTCGCGTCGGGCGAAGCGTCATGCTAGACACGATACCGAAATGACACCCGCCGACGTTCTCGAAGGACCTGCCGATTTCCGACTGGGACGGCCCCTTTTCGCCCGAGCTGAGCGCGCGGGCGCTTGAGGCGCTGGAGGCCGGCCGGGTGCTGCTGCTGCCGAAGCTGGAGTTCCGGCTGCAGCCTTCCGAGGCCGGCTTCCTCGATCCGTCCATCGCCGCCGGCGACCGCAAGAATATCAGCCTCGATCCGGGTGCGACCACCTGCGACGCCACCGCGCTCGAGCCGGGCCAGGCCGAGCGGCTGGCGGCCATGATGCGCCGCTTCTCCGACCAGGCCATGGCCCTGGTGGAAGGCCTGGCGCCGCCTTACGTCGGCCATCTGGAGCGCGCCCGCACCAGTTTCCGCCCCGTTGAGATCGCCGGCCGCACCTATTCGCCCCGGCACGACGACCGGCGGCTGCACGTCGACGCCTTTCCGACCCGTCCCATGCGCGGCCGCCGGATTCTGCGCGTCTTCTCCAACATCGCCCGCGATGGCGCGGCCCGCGACTGGCGGGTCGGCGAGCCCTTCGCCGCCTTCGCCGAACAGTTCGTGCCGCGCGTGCGCCGGCCGTTTCCCGGCAGCGCCTTTGTGCTGCAGGCCCTGAGTCTGACCAAGGGCCGGCGCAGCGGCTATGACGAGATCATGTTGAGCCTGCACGACCAGGCCAAGCTGGACGAGGCCTATCAGGCCGATGCGCCGAAGACGCCGGTGGCCTTTCCGGCCGGGGCCACCTGGCTCTGCTTCACCGACCAGGTGCTGCACGCTGCGCTGTCCGGCCACTCGGCGCTTGAGCAGACCTTCCACCTGCCGGTCGAGGCCATGGCGCGGCCGGAGCGTTCGCCGCTCAAAGTGCTCGAAAAAATGACCGGGCGGGTGCTGGCCTAGGCCTGCTGGCCTGCGACGCTTGCCCTTGCCGACAAATTCCGTTCCCATGACCTTGCGGCAGCTTTGCCGGGGGCCCGTTCGCGTGAACGAACAACAGCATAGCCAGCTTCTCGACCTGATCTACGGAGCGGCGGTGGACCCCGGCCTGTGGATCACGGTGATGGAGAAGATCGCCGACCTGATGGGCGGCAACACGGCCTGGCTGTCCCAGGTCAGCATGGCCGACGGCAACGGATCGGGCATCATCGCGCGGATCGATCCGGTCATGCCGCAACGTTATATCGACTACTACGCCGGCTTGAATCCCTTCGCGGTCAAGGCGCGGCCTCAGGAGGCGATCGCCAACTTCAAGCCCAAGATCACCACCGACCGGGACGATTTCCCCGATGACGGCCTGGAGCGCACCGAGTTCTTCAACGACTTCATGCGCCCGCAGGACATCCGCAGCGTGATGATGATCGACGTCGCGGCCAAGGGACTGGAGGTGGCGACGGTCAACATCCATCGTAACGGCCGCACCGACCCGTTCGGAGAAGAGCAACTGCGGATCGCCGAGGCCCTGCTTCCGCACCTGGTCCGGGCCTTCAGGTTGGGCGGCGCGTTCGCCGACCTGAAATCCCTCGCCGATGACACGGCCGCCGCCCTCGATCGCGCCGGGCAGGGCATGTTCATCCTGGATACTGGCGCGCGCCTGAAGCACGTGAACCTGCTCGGCGAGCGCATGCTGGCGCAGAAGAATGGCCTGACCGTCGTCGGCGGGCGGCTCTCGGCGGTCGGCGCCCCGGCGACCCAGACCCTGCGCGGCCTGATCGCCGCCGGCCGGCCGGATGCCGCCGCCGGCCGCCGCGGCGGCTCCATGGCC
>CALAEG010000498.1 GCA_937890965.1 uncultured Caulobacteraceae bacterium
GGGGCGGCAAGCGCGGTCGGCCCGCTCACGAGCGTCACCTGGGCGCCCAGGGCCGCCAGCGCTGCGGCAATGGCGTAGCCTTGCTTGCCGGAAGAACGGTTCGTGAGCATCCGCACCGGATCGATGACCTCGAGCGTCGGCCCAGCGGTGACCACGGCGCGTTTGCCCGCGAGCGGGCGGCCGCGCGAGGCCAGCGCGCCCATGATCGCCTCGAAGATCGCACCGGGTTCGGCCATGCGGCCTGGGCCATACTCGCCACAGGCCATGGCGCCTTCGTCTGGGCCAACGAAACTCACGCCATCGACCTTCAGAGCGCTGAGATTTCGCTGGGTCGCAGGGTGCAGCCACATACGCACGTTCATTGCAGGCGCCATCAGCACCGCCTTGTCGGTGGCTAGCAGCGTGGTCGAAGCCAGGTCGTTCGCCAGACCGTGAGCGGCCTTGGCCATCAGGTCGGCAGTGGCCGGCGCCACGACGACCAGGTCCGCCGAGCGCGACAATTCGATGTGGCCCATCTCGGCTTCATTGGTCAGCGAGAAGAGCTCGGAATAGACCTTGTCCTCCGCCAACGCCGAGAGGGACAGCGCCGTCACGAACTCAGCGCCAGCTTTGGTGAGTATCGGCCGCACGGCGATGCCTGCCTTGCGCAAGAGCCGCGTAAGCTCGAGCGCCTTGTAGGCTGCGATCCCACCGCCGACGATCAGGAGAATCCGCTTCTGGTCCAAGGCGTTGGCCCCTCATGCGACGCGCGCCAGCCTTATGACAGATGGGGCCGCGGGACAAATCCGACAAATTCGCGGTCTGTCTACGCTGGATAGGGAAGTCACGATTGACGCCGTAGGCGCAGCAGCCTGCGCAAAGCAGGTCCGCGCTGAGGTGATAAAGAGGCCCTGACTAGCTGACCTTGGCTTAGCTCCTGGAACCCGACACTCAGCCGGGCGGTCGAACTGGCACATTCGACGCTGAGCCGACGATGAGTTGGTTGTGAATCAGCGCGCAGAATTGGCGCCTACGCGCTTGGTTGGATCAACGAGCCGGCAAGCCGACGGGTATCCGATCCACGAGACCCGATATACGAGCGATCAGACGCGTTATACCAATCGCCCTAAGTTTTGACCTGTGCCCACTGCCTGGTGCCGATTGAGGTGATGACGTCGGGCTTAGTCATGAGGGCGTTCCAGGCGTCGCAGCAGGCGCCGACGATGGCGTCATAGCTGTCCCAGACGCGATTGCTGAGCGCGTTGGCGCGCAGATACTCCCAGATGTTCTCGGTTGGGTTCAGCTCTGGAGCGTAAGGCGGTAGCGGCAGCAGCACGATGTTGTCGGGCACAACGAGCTTGGGCGAACTGTGCCATCCGGCGCCGTCGAGGATCAGCAGAGCGATGGCGCCGAGGCTGACGGCGCTGCTGATCTCGGCCAGGTGTTGGTTCATGGCCTCGATGTTGACTTTTGGCATGACCAAGGCGGCGCCCACCCCGCGCGCCGGGCAGATAGCGCCGAACAGATAGGCCCAGGTGAAGCGGCGGTCGCGCTTAATGCGGGGTCGCGTTCCCCGCTTGGCCCAGAGGCGGGTCAGAGTGCCTTGCTGGCCGACGCGAGCTTCATCTTGGAACCAGATTTCGATCGGCTGCTCGGCGAGCCGAGGCGGGATTGCGGCCCGGGCGAGTTCGGCGAAGTCTTTTTAAAAATCTCCTGCGCCTCAAGGTCGCTCTTAGGATGGATCGGGCGCGCCGACATATTGCTGAAGCCCAATTTCTCCAACAGCTTGCCGACGGTCCGCTCATGCAGCTCGACCTCGAACTTGGCGGCGATGCGGGCTTGCAGATCAACGCAGCGCCAACGCACCACGCCATCGGTCTCAAGATCGGGACCGTCATTGACCCACTGGGCCACCTCGGCCAGTTGGGCCGGGTTCAATCGGGCGGGGCGCCCAGATCGGGGCTGATCGGCCAACCCCTCCAATCCAGCGGCGTTGTAGCGATGCACCCAATCGCGCAACGTCTGGCGATCCATGCCACCGGCCTGCGCCGCCAACAGCCGCGAATGCCCATCCAACACCATGGCGATCGCCAGTATGCGGCGGGCTCGTTTGGTGTCCAACGAATGACGAGCCTCGGCCCGCAATTGCACAACACTCAGGTCTTCGCGCGTAACCTCTATCGCCATCGACATGCCGATCGCTCCCGAATCAACGACAGCGCATCGACTCATGTTCGCCGCGAATTGGGAATCCCCCGAGAGTCAGATCTTTAGGCGGCTGGTATGACTTCACAGTCGTCGATCCGGCGGTCTTCTCGCGACCCTGGCGTGGGCAGTTGTTGTTTCACGCCACCAAGGGGCCGATTTTCGAATTCGCCTGCCATGAGGGCAACTACGCCCTACCCGGAGTCCTAGCGGACGCGCGGCACGACGAGGCCGCGACGAAATAGTCGCGAAGGCGGCGGGGTGACGCCGCCCCAGGCAGTCCCTATCTTCCCAGCCATGAACGCC
>CALAEG010000499.1 GCA_937890965.1 uncultured Caulobacteraceae bacterium
GGGGAGAAGGGGGAGCCGTTTATGTTGAGCGCTACGCCTCAGCGGCCTGATCTTCTTCCGCCGGTTTCGCGAAGAACGTCGCCGTCAGGCTGATGGCGGCCGCGGCGCTCAACCATAACCCGGGGACGGCGCGGTTGCCGGTGGCGTGGACCAGCAGCGTCGAGATGGCCGGGGTGAAGCCGCCGAACAGCGCCGTGGCCAGGCTAAAGGCGAGCGAAAAGCCCGAGGCGCGCACCGCCGCCGGAATGATCTCGGTCAGATAGGCCACCAGCGCGCCGTTGTAGCTGCCGAAAATGAACGAGAACCAAAGCTCCACCGACAGCAACCGGCCGAAGGACGGCGCCTGAACCAGCCAGAGCAGAGCCGGATAGGCGGTGAGCAGCATGATCGCGCTGATGGCGATCAGCACGGGTTTGCGGCCGATCCGGTCGGAGACCGCCCCCATGACCGGCAGCCAGAAGAAGTTGGACGCGCCGACCAGCAGCGTCACCACGAAGACCGGCAAGCTAGCCAGATGCAGGGTCTGGGTCCCGAAGGCCGGGGTGTAGACGGTGATCATGTAGAAGGTCACCGTGGTCAGCACGGTCAGCATCATGCCGGTCAGCACCCGCCGCCAATGGCCGGCCAGGCCGCGCAGGATTTCGCCCCAGCTCGGATGCACCACCCGCCCTTTGAAGGCCATCGTCTCGGGCAGGGAGCGGCGCAGGAAGAGCAGCAGCGGCACGATCAGGCAGCCGAACCCCAGCGGGATGCGCCAGCCCCAGTCGGCCAACGCCGCGGAAGAAAGCTGGGTCGCGAGCAGGATGCCGAAGGCGGCCGACAGCACCACCGCCACCTGCTGGCTGCCCGACTGCCAGGCGGTGTAGAAGCCCTTGCGGCCGGGCGGGGCGATCTCGGCCAGATAGACCGAGACGCCGCCAAGCTCCATGCCGGCGGAGAACCCCTGCAACAGTCGCCCACCGAGGATCAGGATCGGCGCGGCCAGCCCGATGATTCGGTAGCCCGGGGTCAGGGTCAGCGACACGATGCCCACGGACATCAGGCTGAGCGTAAGCAGGAGCCCGGCGCGCCGGCCGTGCCTGTCGGCATAGGCGCCCAGGACGATCGCGCCCAGCGGCCGCATCAGGAAGGCCGCCCCGAAGGTCATGAACGACGCCAGCAGCGAGATGAAGGGATCGCGGCTGGGGAAGAAGGTCGCGCCGATGGCGGCGGCGTAGTAGCCGAAGATCTGGAAGTCGTACATTTCCAGGAAGTTGCCGCTGGCCACCCGGACGACCGGCCAGACCCCGGCCTCGTGCTCCGCTCTTTCCGCCAAACTCCGCCCCTTCCCAAATCACCCTTCGCCGCCCTGATTAACCCCGCCGCGCCAGCCGCCGCAGGTATTCTTTGCGGTCGAGCGGATCGGCGCCCCTGCGCGGGCGGACGGGGAAGGGCCCCCGGATCGGCCGATAGTGGTCGAACTTCGCCTCCATCACCCCTTCGCCACGGCTCAGACCCGGCAGAGCCTGTTGCAGCTCGTGGACTCGCCCGGCCCTGATCTCCCCCTCCAGCCGGCAGGACGAGCCATGCATGGTCGGGGTCTGCGCGCCCGCGCCCAGCCGCGCCAGCACCGGCAGCACAACGGCCAGCGTGTCAGCGGGAACCTCCAGGGCGAAGCGGTGGATCGGCTCGCACACCACCGTGCCGGCCGCCTTCAGCGCCGCCATCAGCACCAGCGGCGCCAGGTCGCGATGGGCGGCGGCCGTGCTCAGAGCGAAGTGCCGGTAGCGGATGGTCTCGGTCATGGCCACGACGCAATCGGTCACCCGCCAGCCATAGAGACCCTGGTTCAGCGTCTCGCGCACGCCATCCTCGACCGCCCTCAGGAAGGCCTGCGGCACCGATCCGAACTCCGCCTCCAGCCGATAGGTCACGCCCGATCCGACCGGCGCCGGCTCGATGCGCAAGGCGACCGTGGCCAGTAGCGGACGCGGCGCCCGGTTGACCGCCAAGCCTGTCCCGACCGGCCGCTCGACGCAGATCGGCGTGGTCTCTCGGAACTCGACCTCGACCCCGAAATCGTTGGCCAGAGTTTCGCGGATCACCTCCTTCTGCACCTCGCCATAGAGCGAGAGGGTGATCTCCTGGCGCACGTCGTCCTGGCGCAGGTTGATCAGCGGGTCCTGTTCGGCCAGCTGGGCCAGCGCGCCCAGCAGAGCGCCGCGCTCGCTGGCGCGGGCCGGTTCGACCACCGTCTCCAGGGTCGGCGGCGCGAAATAGTGCGCCTCGGCGGCCACGCGCGACTGGCCGATCGCATCGCCGATCTGGATCTCGCCAAGGCCCCACAGCTTGCCGATCTGGCCGGCGGCGACGGCCGGGCGAGGCTGTGCCGCGCCGCCGTCGAAGACGCCGATGGCCGTCACCTTGGCCGCCTTGTCCCCACCGAAGGCCAGCCGGTCCCGCACATGCACCGCGCCGTCGAACATCCGCACGAACGCGATCTTCTCGCCGGCCGCGCCGCGCTCGACCTTGAAGACGGCGCCGGAAACCGGCCCATCCGGGTCGCCTCGCGCGGCGGGCAGAAGCTCCGTGATCCCGGCGGTCAGCGCCTCGACGCCCGCCCCGGTGATCGCCGAGCCGAAGTAGACCGGATGCGCCAGGCCACGCCGGGTCTGCGCCGCCAGCGCTCGCCGCAGCCGGCGATAGGGCGCGGTGGTCTCGCCCTCGACAAAGGCCGTCAGGATCGCCTCGTCCTGGTCGGCCAACACCTCACTCAGCCGCGCGCCAAAGTCGGCGTCTTCCGACCCGAACGGCGTGAAGTCGGCGACGCTCTGTCCCATGCCACGCACCGATCCCATGGCCACGACCGCCGACGTCAGCCGCTCGGCGATAACCGCCAGCGTCTCGTCATACCGCGCTCCGCGCCGGTCGATCTTGTTGACGAAGATCAGGGTTGGGATGCCCAACCGCTCCAGCGTCCGCATCAGCACCCGCGTTTGCGCCTGCACGCCCTCGACCGCCGAAATCACCAGCACCGCGCCGTCCAGCACGTTCAGCACCCGCTCCACCTCGGCGATGAAGTCGGGGTGGCCGGGCGTGTCGATCAGGTTGATCGCCGTGTCGCCGACGACAAACGAGGCGACCGCCGTCTTGATGGTGATGCCGCGCTGGCGCTCCAGCGCCAGGCTGTCGGTCTGGGTCGAGCCCGCATCGACGCTGCCGATGGTCGCGATGACCCCGGCGTCGAAGAGCAGGCGTTCGGTTAGGCTAGTCTTGCCGGCGTCGACGTGCGCCAGGATTCCCAGGTTCAAAATGCGCATGGAGCCTCATGTCCTCTCGATGGGTCAGTCCCGTTTCGATGGTCATGAAGCGTTGGCGCATTGGGCTCTCCTGGGTGTGTGAGTGATCGGCTGAGTACAACGCGGACCGGGGCTAAGGGCAACCGAATTCGCGGCGGGCGCTTGTCCTTCACCGGCTATGGCTTGATGATGCGAGGGCCGCCAAGTCCGCGGCCGCCTGAAGAGACACCGAAAAGCATGGCTTCCACGACAGCGGCGCCGAACGCCGCGGCAATCACCTTCACGGTCAATGGCGCCGTCCGCGCGCTCGATCTTGATCTCCGCACCACCCTGCTCGACGCCCTGCGCGAGCACCTCGACCTGAAGGGCACGAAGAAGGGCTGCGATCACGGCCAGTGCGGCGCCTGCACCGTGCTGGTGAACGGGGTGCGCATCAATTCCTGCCTGTCGCTGGCGGTGATGCACCAGGGCGACGAGATCACCACTATCGAGGGTCTGGGCACGCCTACGGATCTGAGCGATCTGCAGGTCGCCTTCCTCGACCGCGACGCCTTCCAGTGCGGCTATTGCACGCCCGGCCAGATCTGTTCGGCCACCGGCATGCTGGACGAGGCGGCCAAGGGCTGGCCCAGTTCGGCCACCGGCGACCTGAACGCCGCCGAGATCAATCTGACCGATGCCGAGATCCGCGAGCGGATGAGCGGCAACATCTGCCGCTGCTCGGCCTATCCGCAGATTCTCGACGCCATCCGCGATGTGGCGGGAGCCGCCACATGAAACCCTTCACCTACGAACGCGCCGCCGATGCGGCCGGCGCCGCCAAGGCCGCCGCCGAGACTCCCGGCGCCCGCTTCCTGGCCGGCGGCACCAACCTGCTCGACCTGATGAAGCTGGATATCGAGACGCCGACCCACGTGATCGATGTCGGCCGCCTGCCCCTGGCCCGGATCGAGGATGCCGGCGACGGGGCCTTACGCATCGGCGCCATGGCCACCAACAGCGCCATCGCCGCCGACGCCCGCGTGCGGCGGTCCTATCCGGTGCTGGTCGAGGCGCTGTTGTCCGGCGCCTCGCCGCAGCTGCGCAACAAGGCCACCGCCGGCGGCAACCTCGTGCAACGCACCCGCTGCGCCTATTTCTATGACACCGCCAAGCCCTGCAATAAGCGTGAGCCGGGCGCCGGCTGCGCCGCCATCGGCGGTCTGAACCGGATGAGCGCGATCCTGGGGACCAGCGACGCCTGTATCGCCACCCACCCCTCCGACATGGCCGTGGCGTTGAGCGCGCTGGAGGCCAGCGTCGAGACCGTGGCGCCCGACGGGTCCAGTCGGACCATCGGCATCGACGACCTGCATCGCCTGCCCGGCGAGACGCCGCAGATCGAGACCAGCCTCGGCGTCGGCGAGCTGATCACCGCCATCGTCCTGCCGCCGCCGCCGCCGGGGGCGCAGTCTTACCGCAAGGTGCGCGACCGCGCCTCCTACGCCTCCGGCTTGGCCAGCGTCGCCATGGCCGGCGACCGCATCGCTCTCGGCGCCGTGGCGCTGAAGCCCTGGCGGGCGCACCAGGCCGAGGCCGCGCTCAAGGCCGGCGCGCCGCCGCGCGTCGCCGCCAGATCGGAAGAGCACACGTCTGAACTCCAGTCACTGACCAATATCGTA